>NZ_JBEPCY010000004.1:0-98728 GCF_040299965.1 Streptomyces sp. NPDC000594
CTCGCCTTTCGTGCCGGTCTCGGCGGGGGGGCCCCCCCCCCCGCGGGGGGGCGCGCCCCCCCACGGCCGTCCAGGGGTGGATCGCGCCGCCGCCCGGGGGCGGGGCTGTCGTCCGGGGTGGATCAGACGGTGGTGATCACGTCGTCGAAGTCCAGCCGCGGGGAGCGCGGGAACCAGGCGTCCTCGGTGGGACGGCCGATGTTGACGATCATCAGCGGGGTGTGGTCGTCGTCCAGGAACTCCTTCTGGACGGCGGCGGCGTCGTACCCGGTCATCGGGCCGGCGGCCAGACCGGCGGCGCGGACGCCGACGATGAAGTACGCGGCCTGGAGGGCGGCGTTCAGGGTCGCGGAGCCCTCACGGACCGGACGCTCGGCGAAGAAGGCGTCCTTGGCCTGCGGGAAGTGGGGGAGCAGCCGGGGCAGCTCCTCGTGGAACTCGTTGTCCGCGGCGAGGATGGCGACCAGGGGGGCCGTCGCGGTCTTGGGCTGGTTGCCCTCCGACATCAGCGGCACCAGACGCCCGCGCGCCTCGGCGGAGCGGACCAGGACGACCCGCAGCGGGGTCTGGTTGAAGGCCGTCGGGCCGAACTTGACCAGCTCGTAGATCGCCTTCACCTGCTCTTCGGTCACCGGCTCGTCGGTGAAGGCGTTGGCGGTACGGGCCTCGCGGAACAGGAGGTCCTGGGCTGCGGAGTCAAGGACGAGGGACATGGGGGCGCACCCTTCCAGGCGGGTTCGGTTGTATGCGGGTGCAACCGTAACCCAGTGCATTAAATTTCAACTAATTCGAGGAAGTGGCCCACCTCACAGCCGCGCGGGTGCCCCGGCCACGGTCCTCCGCGCCCGCTCTCCGTGCCCGGCTCTCCGCCCCGGGCGGTCACTCCGCCGGGGTGTCCCCGCCCTCCGGGCCCGCCACCGCCGCGTCCAGCCGGGCCCGCGCCCCCTCCAGCCAGTGGCGGCAGACCTTCGCCAGCTCCTCGCCCCGCTCCCAGAGGGCCAGCGACTCCTCCAGGGTGGTACCCCCCGCCTCCAGCCGGCGGACGACCTCGATCAGCTCGTCCCTCGCCTGCTCGTACCCGGGTGCGGTCTCTTCCGTCGCTTCCGTACCGGCGGTCATCCGTTCCACTCCTGTCGTGTCCTGTGCTGTCCCGCGCGCTGTCCCGCGCTGTTCCGTGCCGCGTTCCGTGTCGCTGCGGCCGATCCCCGCTGATCACGGGGGGCCCTGGTCATTCCGTCACCCGTACGGTGAACTCGCCGCGCGCCACCCGGGCCCGCAGCCCGTCGCCCCCGGCCACCTCGTCCGGGGAGCGCACCACGGCGCCGTCCGCGCGCTGGAGCACCGCGTACCCCCGCTCCAGGGTGGCGGCGGGGGAGAGCGAGACCACCCGCGCCCGGGTGTGCTCCAGCTCCGACTCCGCGCGGTCCAGCAGATGCCCGAGCACCCGGCGGCTCCGCGCCACCAGGGCGTCGATCTCCGCCTCCCGGTCCTCCACCATCCGGTGCGGACGCTCCATCGCCGGCCGGGCCAGGGCATGTGCCAGCCCCCGCTCCTCGCGCTCCAGGAGCGACCGGACCGTGCGCAGCGCCCGCGCCCGCAGCTGCCGCACCCGCTCCAGCTCCTCCCCGACATCCGGGACGACCCGCTTGGCGGCGTCCGTCGGGGTGGAGGCGCGCAGATCGGCCACCAGATCGAGGAGCGGGGTGTCCGGCTCATGGCCGATCGCCGAGACCACCGGCGTACGGCAGTCGGCGACCGCGCGGACCAGCTGCTCGTCCGAGAACGGCAGCAGATCCTCCACACTGCCGCCGCCGCGCGCCACGACGATCACGTCCACCTCCGGCAGGGCGTCCAGCTCCTGGACGGCGGCCACCACCTGGGGCACCGCGTGCACCCCCTGCACGGCGACATTGCGCACCTCGAAACGGACGGCGGGCCATCGCCGCCGCGCGTTCTCCAGGACATCGCGCTCGGCGGCGGAGGCCCGGCCGCAGACCAGACCGATCCGGTGCGGCAGGAAGGGGAGCGGCTTCTTCCGGTCGGCCGCGAAGAGGCCCTCGGCGGTCAGCGCCCGCTTCAGCCGCTCCAGCCGGGCCAGCAGCTCGCCCATGCCCACCAGCCGGATCTCCACGGCGCGCAGCGACAGCTGCCCCCGGGGCGCGTACCACTCCGGCTTGGCGTGCACCACGACCCGCGCGCCCTCGGAGACCGCGTCGGCCACCGCGTCGAACACCTGCCGGTAGCAGGTGACGGCGACCGAGATGTCGTACGACGGGTCCCGCAGGGTCAGAAAGACGACTCCCTGGCCGGGGCGCCGGGACAGCTGGGTGATCTGCCCCTCGACCCAGACCGCGCCGAGCCGGTCGATCCAGCCGCCGATGAGCCGGGACACCTCGCCGACCGGGAGGGGGGCGTCCGCGGACGTGTGGAGAGCCATACGGGCGAGCGTAACGGCCGGGTCCGACAATCCGTCCTCCGCACGGCGGGCCGCCCCCGGCTCCCCGTCCCCCGCACGGCGGGCCGCCCGGCCGTCGCCCGTAGGCGCTCCGCCCCAGCGGCGCTCAGCCCTTGCCCTCCTCCGGCCGCCCCGAGCGTCCCCAGAGCACCGCGAGCACCACCAGCCCCACGCCCAGCCAGATCACACCCACCACCTGGGCCGTGCCCGAGGCCGTGACGATCACCGCGACGAGGATCACCGCCCCCAGCAGCGGCGCCACCAGATGCCGCCCCCAGCGCGGCGGCCCCGCCATCCGGCGGACCACGAACCACCCGATCACGCTCATGTGCAGCAGCACAAAGGCGGTCAGCGCGCCGATGTCCACCACGGACACCAGCTGGTCGAGACCGTCCGCCCGCCGGGCCGCCCACACCGCCGCCACCAGATTCACCCCCGCCGCCAGCAGCAGCGCCGCCCGGGGCACCCCCGCGCCGGTCCGGGAGAGCGCGCGCGGCAGCCGTCGCTCCCGGGCCATCGCGAAGACCAGCCGCCCCGCCGCCGCCTGCCCCGCCAGCGCCGCGAAGGCCGCGCCGATCGCCTTGCTCACCGCGATCAGATCGTGCAGCCACGCCCCCACCGAGGCGTCCACCGCGTTGTAGAAGGCGGCCCCCTGCTCCGCTGGCCGGGCCGCCAGCTCCGCCGAGGACACCGGCTGGAGCAGCGCCACCAGATAGGTCTGCACCACGAACAGCGCCCCCGCCAGGAACAGACAGAGGAGCACCGCCCGTGCGACCTTCCGGGAGCCGCCCGTCACCTCCTCGGCGAAGGAGGCGATGGCGTCGAAGCCCAGATACGACAGCACCGCCACCGAGACCGCGCTGAACACCGCCGCCAGCGAGAAGGTGGTGTCCCCGGTGAACGGCGAGAGCCAGTCCCGCTGGGCCCCGTCCCGGACCAGGACGGCCACCGCCGACACCACGAACACCAGCAGCACCACGATCTCCATGGCCAGCACCGCGAAGCCCACCCGCGCGGCCGCCCGTACCCCCCAGAGGTTCAGCAGGGTGGTCACCACCACGGCGATCCCCGTCCACACCCAGCGGTCCACCCCCGGGACCAGCGCCTCCATGGCGATCCCGGAGAAGAGATAGGCGACCGCCGGGATGAGGAGGTAGTCCAGCAGCGCCATCCACCCCGCGATGAAGCCGGGGCCCTCGCCGAGCGCCTTGCGCGCGTACGCGAAGACCGAGCCCGCCTGGGGTGCCACCCGTACCATCTGGGCGTAGCTCAGCGCCGTGAACCCCATGGCGACCGTCGCCACCACATAGACCAGGGCCACCGCGCCGTGCGATTTCGCGTCGAGTGTGCCGAAGACCCCGACCGGGGCCATGGGTGCGATGAACAGCAGCCCGTACACCACCAGATCACGGAAGCCGAGGGAACGGCGCAGGCCCCCGCCCTCCGTACCCCGTCCGGCGGCGGGGCCCTCCGCGTCCGTGGTCATCCGGGCCTCCGTGCGTCGCGTACCACCATCAGTCTTCGCACGGCAGGTGATCTCCCGCCTCTTCTGGGCGGCCTTACGATGGGGGGCATGACTGCTACGCCTACCGCCCGTCGCGTCCTGCTCGCCGCCCCCCGTGGCTACTGCGCGGGAGTGGACCGCGCCGTCATCGCCGTGGAGAAGGCCCTGGAGCAGTACGGAGCGCCGGTCTACGTCCGCCATGAGATCGTCCACAACAAGTACGTCGTCCAGACGCTGGAGCGAAAGGGCGCGATCTTCGTCGAGGACACGGCGGAGGTCCCCGAGGGCTCGATCGTGATGTTCTCGGCCCATGGAGTGGCCCCGGTCGTCCACGAGGAGGCCGCCGGGCGCAAGCTGGCCACCATCGACGCCACCTGCCCCCTGGTGACCAAGGTCCACAAGGAGGCGGTCCGCTTCGCCAACGAGGACTACGACATCCTGCTGATCGGCCATGAGGGCCATGAGGAGGTCATCGGCACCTCCGGCGAGGCACCCGACCACATCACCCTGGTCGACGGCCCCGGTGATGTCGACAAGGTCGAGGTCCGCGACGAGTCCAAGGTCGTCTGGCTCTCCCAGACCACGCTCTCGGTGGACGAGACGATGGAGACGGTGGACCGGCTGAAGGAGAAGTTCCCGCAGCTGATCTCGCCGCCCAGCGACGACATCTGCTACGCCACCCAGAACCGCCAGATCGCCGTCAAGCAGATGGGCTCCGACGCCGACCTGGTGATCGTCGTCGGCTCCAAGAACTCCTCCAACTCGGTCCGTCTGGTCGAGGTCGCCCTCGGCGCGGGCGCCCGCGCCGCCCATCTGGTCGACTTCGCCGAGGAGATCGAGGAGAGCTGGCTGGAGGGCGTCTCCACGGTGGGGCTGACCTCGGGTGCCTCTGTTCCGGACATTCTCGTCGAGGGTGTCCTGGAGTGGCTCTCCCAGCGTGGTTTCGAGGATGTGGAGCTGGTGAAGGCGGCCGAGGAGTCGATCACCTTCTCGCTGCCGAAGGAGCTGCGGCGCGATCTGCGGGCCGAGGCCGCCGAGCTGGTGGCACGCGCGGAGGCGGTCGCCGCGGGCGCGACTCCCGCCGGGGGCTCCGCCGCGTAACGGCGGTATCGCCCCGGGAGGGGGCGGCTTTCGGCGCGTGACGGCGGGGAGCTGCCCTTACCGTATGGTCCATGAACCTGTTCGGAGTGGACATCGGTGGATCCGGTATCAAGGGCGCTCCCGTCGACCTTGACCGAGGCGATCTGACGCAGGAGCGTCACAAGGTACTGACCCCCCATCCGGCGACCCCGGAGGCCGTCGCGGACGGCGTCGCCGAGGTGGTGGGGCACTTCGGCTGGTCGGGCCCGGTCGGGATCACCTTCCCCGGCGTGGTGACCGGCGGTGTCACCCGTACCGCCGCCAATGTCGACAAGGGCTGGGTCGACCGGGACGCCGCGAGCCTGCTCTCCCAGCGCCTGGGCGGGGTCGAGGTCACCCTGCTCAACGACGCCGACGCGGCGGGCGTCGCCGAGATGACCTTCGGCGCGGGCCGGGGCCGCAAGGGCACCGTGATGATGCTGACCCTGGGCACCGGCATCGGCAGCGCGCTCTTCATCGACGGACGGCTGGTCCCCAACACGGAGCTGGGCCATCTGGAGCTGCACGGCCACGAGGCGGAGAAGCACGCCTCCACCAAGGCCAAGGAGGACCAGGAGCTGAGCTGGACCCACTGGGCCCGGCGGGTGCAGAAGTATCTGGCCCATCTGGAGATGCTGTTCTCGCCGGAGCTGTTCATCATCGGCGGCGGCGTCAGCCGGAAGGCCGACAAGTTCCTTCCGCACATCGAGGGCGTCCGGGCGGAGATCGTCCCCGCCGAGCTGCAGAACAACGCGGGGATCGTGGGCGCGGCGATGGCGGCGGCGTCCCGCTGACGCTTCGCGCCGTTCCGTACGCCTTGAGGCTGTGCGTGTTGTCTGTACGTCGTGAGGTCCTACGTCTTGATCTCTGCCCGTACTGACCTCTGCCTGTACGGGGGTCAGCGCCGAGGGGGCGGTGGCCCCGGGCGGGTCCTGCGGCGGCGCCGGGCCATGGCGCGGACCTTCCGTACGCAGGCGATCACCCCGGCGACCAGGGTCCCCCCGTACAACCACCCCGCGTGCACGGCGAGGGCGGTGACCACGGCCATGGTCCGGCCGCCGAGACCGCCCTCGCCGCCCGCGATGGGCACGATCCCGGCGGCGAAGGCGATGGGCACGCTGATGGGGGCGGTGACGATGTCCGCCTCCCGGACCCAGAGCGCGGTCAGTGCGCAGACCGGCAGGAAGAGGGCCCCGTACACCAGTGCGGAGCCATCGAGGAGCAGCCGGTCCAGGACGCCGATCACCACCATGGTCACGGTGGCGAGCAGCCCGCCGCCGAGACCGGTCAGCCGGGGGCCCGGCACCCCCCGGCGCGGTACGGCCACCGCGGGCGGCACGGGCCGCACGGGACGGCTCCCGGGCGGGGCACCAGGGCCGCCCCCGGGGCCGTCGGCGGCGGCGGCCGGGGACGGCAGCGGGTACCGCTGCCGCGGCCGGTTCTGAGGGCGACTGGTCCTGTGCTGCTCCACACGACCAACGTAGGGCGCGAGGGGGGAGGAATCAGGGACAGGACACGCCCTTGGCGTGAGCTTGGCCAAAGGTTCGACCGCGGCGTCCCGTCGCTGCCCCGCGCGCGCCGCCCGTAAACTGGGGGATCGGCCCCCGTACGGGCCCGACGCCGGCCCCCTCGGGCGGACCGGTCGCCCAGTCCGCCCCGGCCCGCCCCACTGGTCCCCACTCAGGAAGTCGCAACGTGTCGCTCACGATCGGAATCGTCGGTCTGCCCAATGTCGGCAAGTCGACCCTGTTCAACGCCCTGACCAAGAACGACGTGCTGGCGGCCAACTACCCGTTCGCCACCATCGAGCCCAATGTCGGTGTCGTCGGCGTCCCCGACGCACGGCTGGCCAAGCTGGCGGAGATCTTCGGCTCGCAGCGCATCCTCCCCGCGACGGTCGACTTCGTCGACATCGCCGGCATCGTGCGCGGCGCCAGCGAGGGCGAGGGCCTGGGGAACAAGTTCCTGGCGAACATCCGTGAGTCCGATGCGATCTGCCAGGTCATCCGGGCCTTCAAGGACGAGAACGTCGTCCATGTGGACGGCAAGGTCTCCCCGAAGGACGACATCGAGACCATCAACACCGAGCTGATCCTGGCGGACCTCCAGTCCGTCGAGAAGGCGATCCCCCGTCTGACGAAGGAATCCCGCCTCCAGAAGGAGAAGGTCGCCGTCCTCAAGGCGGTCGAGGCCGCCCAGGCACTGCTGGAGGCCGGCCAGCCCCTGTTCTCCGCGGGCATCACCAAGGGCACCGAGCAGGGTGACCTCCTCCATGAGCTGCACCTGCTGACCACCAAGCCCTTCCTCTATGTCTTCAATGTCGACGAGGACGAGCTGGTGGACGAGGAGTTCAAGGACGCCCAGCGCGCGCTGGTCGCCCCCGCCGAGGCGATCTTCCTCAACGCCAAGATCGAGTCCGAGCTGATCGAGCTGGACGACGAGGAGGCCCTGGAGCTGCTCCAGTCCATGGGCCAGGAGGAGCCCGGCCTCGCCACCCTCGGCCGCGTCGGCTTCGACACCCTGGGCCTCCAGACCTACCTCACCGCCGGCCCCAAGGAGACCCGCGCCTGGACCATCAAGAAGGGCGCGACGGCCCCCGAGGCCGCCGGTGTGATCCACACCGACTTCCAGAAGGGCTTCATCAAGGCCGAGGTCATCTCCTTCGGCGACCTGGTCGAGACCGGCTCGGTCGCGGAGGCCCGCGCCAAGGGCAAGGCGCGCATGGAGGGCAAGGACTATGTGATGCAGGACGGCGACGTGGTGGAGTTCCGCTTCAACGTCTAGTCGTGGGCGTGCCGTGCGTCGGGCTCTGAGCCGAACGCACACGTCGGAAGGGGCCGGGCTCGGTGGAGCCCGGCCCCTTCGTCGTCACCGTGCTGCTGGATGTTCCGATGTGTGGTCGGTGACGATCAGGTGCCGTAAACGGTTGACCGGTGTCCCACGTGAACAACCCAGACCACCAGTTCCCCGTTGTCGATCGTGTAGACGAGGCGGTAGTCGCCGACCCGCAGTCGGCGGCGGTCCGGCTGGGACACGAGTGCGGTCGTGTTGAGGCCGAGAGGGTCTGCCTCCAGCTCGGTCAGCTTGGCCAGGATGCGCAGCGCCACATCGCGAGGAATCTTCCGAAGCTCGGCCTGCGCCTCGGGGCGGAAGACGGTTCGGTACGCACTCACGCTGTGCTCATTCACCGCGGGCCAGCGTCTCCCTCATGATCTCTTCGATCGGGATGCCGGGTGCCGGGTTGGCCATGCGCTCGTCGATGATCCGGTTGATCTCGCGCTCTTCCCACTCCTGGTATTTGCGCAGCACCTCGATGGAGACGACGGCGGCGACTTCCTTGCCCCGGCGCGTGATCACGGTGGGCACGTCGTCGCGTTCGGCACGCTCCACGACCTCGGCGAGGTGTGCGCGCACATCGCGGATGGACTCTATGGGTAGCGGCTGTGTCATGCGCTCAAGCGTACCGAGTGTCCCATGTGTACACACCGGTGGAATGCGCAGTGATCCTTCGCTGCGTGCTGGATGTCGGCCACGGGCGCCGTGGATGTGCTCGGCCACCAGGGCCCCGGCATCTTGATCACGGCGGGAGCGTACGGGCGGAGTGAGTCATTCTCGGCCGAGGCCCGCTTGCATCTGTCCATCGCGGGACATTGGCCCGGGGAGGCGTCGGTCGGGAACCGCACACCGCTATGTGATCAGCGGCGGTACGGGTCACGGGCCGCGAGGTGTCTCTCTTCCCATACAGGTCAGCTCGGCCGCTCCCCCTACTACGCTTCCCGCGTGGACTCGGCTGCCGCTTGCATGGGACCCGCATCGGTGGCTGGAGACGGCCGCGCGACGTGGATCACGCCGCAGGCATCAGGGTTGGCGGCCCGCGTGACCGCCATGACACACCAGGAAGAAGAGCCTTGGCCCTCAAGAAGACAGATCTCTACAGCTCGCTCTGGAAGCGCTGCGACGAGCTGCGCGGCGGGATGGACGCCGGCCAGTACAAGGACTACATCCTCACGCTGCTCTTCGTGAAGTACGTCTCCGACAAGGCCAAGGCCGACCCTGACAGTCTCATCGATGTACCGCCCGGCGGTTCCTTCGACGACATGGTCGCCGCCAAGGGCGACAAGGAGATCGGCGACCGCTTCAACAAGATCATCAGCTCGCTGGCCGAAGCGAACGACCTGAGCAACGTCATCGACCTCGCCGACTTCAACGACGAGGAGAAGCTCGGCAAGGGCAAAGAGATCCAGGACCGGCTGTCCAAGCTGGTCACGATCTTCAGCGACCTTGACTTCCGAGGCTCCCGAGCCGAGGGCGACGATCTCCTCGGAGATGCCTACGAGTACCTCATGCGCCACTTCGCCACGGAGTCCGGCAAGAGCAAGGGCCAGTTCTATACCCCCGCCGAGGTGTCCCGTGTGCTGGCCAAGGTGGTCGGCATCACCAAGGACACCCGCCAGGACCAGACAGTCTACGACCCGACTTGTGGCTCCGGCTCGCTTCTCCTGAAGGTCGCTGCCGAGACATCACGCGGCATCACGATCTACGGTCAGGAGAAGGACAACGCCACGTGGGCGCTGTCCAAAATGAACATGATCCTGCACGGGAACGAGGACGCCGAGATCCTCAAGGGCGACACGATCGCCAGCCCTCAGCTCACCAACGGCAGCGCACTCCAGACGTTCGACTTCGCCGTCTCCAACCCGCCGTTCTCGGTCAAGTCCTGGAGCAACGGGCTGGAGCAGGAGTACGGCCGCTTCGAGTACGGCCGGCCGCCGGAGAAGAACGGCGACTACGCCTTCCTGCTGCACATCCTCACGTCACTCAAGAGCATGGGCAAGGCGGCGGTCATCCTCCCGCACGGAGTGCTCTTCCGCGGCAACGCCGAAGCAGACATCCGCCGGCGCTTGCTGAAGCGGGGATTCATCAAGGGCATCATCGGCCTCCCCACGAATCTCTTCTACGGGACCGGCATCCCTGCCTGCATCATCGTTCTGGATAAGGAGAACGCCGCCGACCGTACCGGCGTCTTCATGATCGACGCGTCCAAGGGCTTCATCAAGGACGGCAGCAAGAACCGCCTCCGCAGCCAGGACATCCACAAGATTGTCGACGTGTTCACGCGGCAGATCACGATCGACGGCTACTCGCGCATGGTCCCCCTGTCGGAGATCGCCGACCCGAAGAACGACTGCAACCTCAACATCCCTCGCTACATCGACTCCTCTGACCCCGAGGACATCCAGGACCTTCACGCACACCTGCACGGTGGCATCCCTGACCGCGATCTCGACGCTCTCAGCGCCTACTGGGATGCCTTCCCGCAGTTGCGGGACCAGCTGTTCCAGCCGAACCGTCCCGGCTACAGTGACCTGACCATCGATGTCAGCCAGGTTCAACAGGCGATCCTTGATTCCCCCGAGTTCCAGAAGTTCACCCAAGAGACCCGGGAGCTCACCACTGAGTGGTTCGACGCCCAGTGCGAGAGGCTGGAAGGGATCGACGGGACCACTCGGCCAAATGACCTCATCGCCGTCCTCGGTGACGACTTGTTGGCTCGTTTCAAGCGCATGCCTCTGCTGGACGAGTACGACGTCTACGAGCAGCTCATGACGTACTGGCACGACGTCATGCACGACGACGTCTTCATGGTCATGAACGACGGTTGGCTCGAAGCCGCCGAGCCTCGCGGGATCGTGGTGGACAAGGACCGAAAGCTCTCTGAGGCCCCCGACCTCGTGGTGGGTACGGGCCGCAGCGCCGACAAGTACAAGATGGACCTCCTTCCGCCGGAGCTGGTGGTCGGGCGCTACTTCTTCAAGGAGCGGACTGAGGTCGATGAGCTCATGGCCGCATGGGAGGAAGCCAGCCGTGTGGTCGAGGAGTACATCGAGGAGCACGCCGTCGAGGAGGGGCTACTGGAGGAGTCCATGGATGACGGCAAGATCAATAAGGTGCTCGCGTCGACCCGGCTCAAAGTCGCTCGGCGTGAAGGGGTGGACGCTGATGAGGTAGAGGCTCTCACGCATCTGATCAAGTTGTACAACGCAGAAACAGCGGCCAAGAAGGCCGCCAAAGATGCGGAGACGGCACTTCACCTGGCAACGCTGAAGAAGTACGGCGACCTCACGGATGCCGACGTGCGGATACTCGTCATGGATCACAAATGGCGAGCCACGATCACGATGCTCGTGGCCGCCGAGGCCGAGGAGCTCACTCTGGTCCTAGTGCGCCGGATCCAGGAACTTGGTGAACGGTACGCCGAGACGGTCGAGGACCTGGCGACCGAGCTTGCGAAGCTGGAGAGCCTCGTGGCGGGGCACCTCGCTGACATGGGGGTGAAATGACCGTGGCAGTCACACCACGGGACTGGCGTTCGGTGCCGGTATCCGAGCTCATCAGCATTGCACACGGGTTCGCCTTCAAGGGCGAATTCTTCTCCGAGTACGGAAGGGATGCGGTTACCACACCCGGAAACTTTCTGGAATCGGGTGGGTTTCGCTACACCGGGGCAAAGCAGCGCTATTACAGTGGCGCCATCCCGGAGGCCTACCGGCTCGACGCGGGAGATCTGATCGTCGCGATGACCGAGCAGTCCGAAGGGCTGCTCGGCAGTACGGCTTGGGTTCCGGACACGGGCAGTTGGCTGCATAATCAGCGAATCGGCCGTATTCGGGCCAAGTCCCGTTACGTTTCACTGAAATACTTGTACTGCGTGTTCAACTCATTCGAGTTTCGGAAGTCGGTTACCGAAACTGCCGCAGGCACCAAAGTTAAACACACGTCCCCCGCAAAGTTGGGCGAGATAAAGGTCCTGCTGCCGCCGAGAGGTGAGCAGGACAGGATCGCAGAATTTCACTCGGATGCGGACGAGTGCATCGCAGCCCTCGAACGCTTGATCACGAAGAAGCAAGCCATCAAGAAGGGGCTCATGCAGCAGCTTCTGACAGGGCGGACCAGGCTGTCTGGATTTTCTGGAGACTGGACGGACAGGAAAATCGGCGACTTTGCGCAGGTCCGTTCTGGTGGCACTCCATCGACCGCAGTCGACGCCTACTGGGGCGGCGAGATTCCGTGGATGAGTTCGGGAGAGGTTCACCAGAAGCAGATCCGTCGTGTCGTCGGGCGCATCACCCGGTTGGGGCTTCAGAAGTCAGCTGCTCAACTCATGCCGCCCGGTACTGTCCTCATTGCCCTCGCTGGGCAGGGAAAGACTCGCGGGACTGTCGCCTTCTCTAGAATCGAACTGGCGACGAACCAGTCCATCGCTGGTATTGGTCCAAGTGGCGAACACGACTCGGACTATTTGTACTACAACCTTGATTCGAGGTACTCGGAACTCCGGGGGGAATCCGCCGGTGACGGCGGTAGAGGTGGTCTCAACCTCGCAATCATCAAGCGTTTGTCAGTTTCGTTCCCAAGCCGAGAGGAGCAGGCCGCCATTGCGAGAGTGCTCCTTGATGTCGACTCCGAGCTGGAGGTGCTTCACGATCGTCGCGAGAAGGCCCGCGCTATTAAATGCGGCATGATGCAGGAGCTGCTCACGGGAAGGATCCGCCTGCCTTTCCAGGGGGAGGGTGACGAATGAGTGATGTTGGACAAGCTGAGCGCAAGGCACAGAAGCGGATTGTGCAGCTATTTCGGGAAAGGTTGCACTATCGCTTCCTGGGCAGCTGGGAGTACCGCACCGGTAACTCGAACATCGAGGTCGAGTTGTTGGAGGAAAACCTCCGTGCTCGAGGCTACGACAGTTCTCTCATCAGCAAAGCGATCGACCACCTGAAGAAGGCCGCCGCACTTGGTGGCGGTCGTGACTTGTACGAGGCGAATCGTGCGGTCTATGAGTTGTTGCGCTACGGGGTCAAGGTCAAGCCAGGTGCCGGCGAGCAGTACGAGACGATCTGGCTCATTGACTGGAACGACCCACAGGCCAACGACTTCGCCGTCGCCGAGGAGGTGACGATCGTCGGGCAGCGGACGAAGCGACCCGACATCGTGCTCTACGTCAACGGCCTGGCTCTGGCGACCCTGGAGCTCAAGCGCTCCCGTGTCGCCGTGAGCGAGGGTATCCGGCAGACCATCGGCAATCAGAAGCCTCAGTTCATCCGGTCGTTCTTCTCCACGGTCCAGCTCGTGCTCGCCGGCAACGATGTGGAGGGCCTGCGCTACGGCGTCATCGACACGCCTGAGAAGTACTGGTCGCAGTGGAAGGAGCCCTCCGACGTCGAGGAGCCCTTGGACCGTGCACTGCTCCAGATGTGCGGCAAGGAGCGGCTGCTTGAGCTGATTCATGACTTCACCGTCTTCGATTCCGGTGTCCGTAAGGCATGCCGTCCCAACCAGTACTTCGGCGTCAAGGCCGCACAGGGACGTATCGGTCGGCGTGCTGGCGGCATCATCTGGCACACCCAGGGTTCGGGGAAGTCGCTCACGATGGTGTGGTTGGCGAAGTGGATCCGGGAGAATCAGAAAGACGCGCGAGTCCTGCTGATCACCGATCGCACCGAGCTGGACGAGCAGATCGAGAAGGTCTTCAACGGCGTCAACGAGCAGATTTATCGCACCAGTAGTGGAGTGGACCTCCTGGACACTCTGAATAAATCCGCCGAGTGGCTCATCTGCTCTCTCGTGCACAAGTTCGGTAGCTCGGCGGCTGGTGGGGACGGATCCGAGGCCGGCAACGAGCTCATCAAGGAACTCAAGGCCAGGATACCCAAGGGCTTCAAGGCCAAGGGCAACATCTTCATCTTCGTCGACGAGGCCCACCGCACCCAGTCCGGCAAGATGCACGACGCGATGAAGGACCTGATGCCGGGCGCCATATTCATCGGGTTCACGGGAACGCCGCTGCTCAAGGCGGACAAGGCCACCAGCATGGAGACCTTCGGTTCGTTCATCCACACCTACAAGTTCGACGAGGCCGTTGAGGACGGCGTCGTGCTCGACCTCTGCTACGAAGCCCGTTCCATCGACCAGCACCTGACATCGCCAGCGCAAGTGGACAAGTGGTTCGAGGTCAAGACCCGGGGTATGACCGACCTGTCCAGGGCCGAGCTGAAGAAGCGCTGGGGCACGATACAAAAGGTCGTCTCCTCCGAGCCGCGGGCGAAACAGATCGTGCAGGACGTTCTGCTCGACATGGAGACCAAGCCCCGCCTGATGGATGGGCGCGGTAACGCCATGCTGGTAGGTGAGAGCATCTACCAGGCAGCCAAGTTCTACGAGCTGTTCTGCAACGCGGGCTTCCGCGGGAAGTGCGCCATCGTCACCAGTTACAGCCCGAGTCCAGGAGATATCTCCAAGGAGGACTCCGGCGCAGGTCAGACGGAGAAGCTGCGTCAATACGACATCTATCGAAGGATGCTCGCCGACCACTTCGGAGAGTCCGAAGACGCCGCCATGGCGAAGGTCGAGCAGTTCGAGAAAGAGGTCAAGCGGCAGTTTGTCGAGGAGCCTGGCCGGATGCGCCTGCTCATCGTGGTCGACAAGCTTCTGACAGGGTTCGACGCTCCGAGCGCCACGTACCTCTACATCGACAAGAAGATGAGCGACCACGGCCTGTTCCAGGCAATCTGCCGGGTCAACCGACTTGACGGAGACGACAAGGAATTCGGCTGCATCGTCGACTACCGGGACCTGTTCAACTCCCTCCAGGACGCCGTCACCGACTACACCTCGGGTGTACTCGATGGGTATGAGTCGCAGGACATCGAGGGCCTGCTGACAGACCGGATCGGTAAAGCGCGAGAGGCTCTCGATGAAGCACTGGAACGAATCCGGGCGCTGTGTGCGGCGGTCGCGCAGCCCCGGAACACGCTCCAGTACCAGCAGTGTTTCTGTGCAGCCGATCCTGGCAACGCCGAGCAGCTCAAGGCCAACGAGCCCAAGCGTATCGAGCTCTACAAGGCTGTCGCCGCGGTAACGCGGGCCTTCGCCAACCTGGCCAACGACATGGAAGCCGCCGGATACACCAGCCAGGAGGCCGAGGACATCCGAGCTGAGATCCGGCATTACACGGATGTCCGCGGCGAGGTGAAACTCGGAGCCGGCGAGGACGTCGACTTCAAGCAGTATGAGGCCGGCATGCGGTTCCTCCTGGACACCTACATCCAGGCAGATGCGTCCGAGACCGTGTCCAACTTCGAGGAGGCTGGTCTCGTCCAG
Source organism: Streptomyces sp. NPDC000594 (assembly GCF_040299965.1). Taxonomy (NCBI): domain Bacteria; kingdom Bacillati; phylum Actinomycetota; class Actinomycetes; order Kitasatosporales; family Streptomycetaceae; genus Streptomyces; species Streptomyces sp. NPDC000594. Next base: position 15,237 of record NZ_JBEPCY010000004.1, read on the forward strand.
CTCATCGTCGAACTGGGCGCCGGGGCCCTCGACAAGCTACCGAAGGGGATCAAGAGCAGCCCTGAAGCCGTCGCCGAGACGGTCGCCAACAACATGCGCAAGCTGATCATCGAAGAGCATGCGACGAACCCGAAGTACTTCGACAAGATGTCGGAGCTGCTCGACGCCATAATCGAGGAGCGGCGCCGGGGCGCGATCGAGTACCAGGCCTACCTCGCCAAACTGCTGGAGACTGCCGCGCAGCTCGGCAGAGGAGACTCCGACGACACGTACAAATACCCGGCCTGGGCCAACAACGGGGCGAAGCGGGCCCTGGTCGACTTCTTCCTTCCTGATGAGCGTCTGGCTGTCGAGGCCGACACCGCGGTGCTCCACTGCAAGCCGCATGCATGGGTCGGGAACCCGCTGAGGGAGCGGAAAGTTCGGAACGCGCTGAAGCGAGCGCTGCCCGACGATTTCGACCGGCTTGATGAGCTTCTCGAACTGGTGAAGGCAAGGCATGAGTACCACTAGCGCCCGTCTCGCTGTCCGGGGCATGAAAGTCCACGTGGTCTACAAGGACATCAAGAACCTGCACATCGGCGTTTGCCCCCTAGGGCGCGTCCGGCCGGCCGCGCCTCAGTAGCTGGATGACGATCAGATCCACCTGGCCGTCATCCAGCGGTTGCCGTGGATCAAGCCTCCGGAATGCGGTCCAGGTCCTCCGCGAACCAGCCTTCCGCGCGGGGCGGGCGCATCCAGTCGGGTGGTGCGGTCATGGGACAACCTTAGCGATGACGGCCGTCACGCGGGCGTGCCCGAACCCCTTGTCCGTGAGGGTGGCGATGGCCTCGGCGGGGATGATTCCCGGGGTACCCGGGCTTCGGGACCCGTCGGTTTATACGATTCCCGTTCGGCTCGGTACTTCCGACGAGGAGCGGCGCACCCGTGGAACCATCGCAGTACGGCGGCCAGTGGCCCGACCGGCCCGGCCCGCAGGGCGCGTCGCACCCGCATCCGGCGTACCGGCCGTACCACGGGTACCCGGGCGGGCCCGGGGGGCCCGGGTACTCGCCGGCGCCGCCGGGGCCGCCCCCGACCAATGGGTTCTCCGTCGCGTCGCTGGTGGCGGGGGTCGTCTGCTGTCTTCCCCCGCTGGGGCTCGTCCTCGGGATCATCGCCCTCGTCCAGATCCGCAGGCGGCGGGAGCAGGGCACCGGCATGGCCGTCGCGGGTACGGTCCTCTCCGCCCTCAGCACCCTGCTGACCCTTGTCCTGCTGGTCACCGGGGGAGCGGCCGAGCTGTGGCGCGGGGCCCAGGAGGGGATGGAGGCGGCGGGCCGCTCCCAGAGCACCCTCGATCTCGCCGAGGGCGACTGCCTCAATCTGCCGGGGGACGGGCCCCTCGGCGAGGGGGACGCCTACGCCGTGGACGTGGTGGAGTGCGAGAAGGGGCATGAGGCCGAGATCACCGGCTCGTTCCGGCTGGTCGGATACGACCGCTTCCCCGGCGACGACCGGATCGAGCCGCTGGCCGAGCGGCGCTGCGAGGAGATCAACTGGATGTACGCCCGGGACGAGTGGCTGGTCCAGGGGCGGATGGAGCTGTACTACTACGCGCCCACCAAGGGCAGCTGGGCCACCGGCGACTCCACGGTCACCTGTGCCTTCGCCACCGTGGACGGCAGCAGGACCCGGGGCACGATCCGGCGTGACCCCAGTAATCTCACGGCTCTTCCGCTGGCCTATCTGACGGCGGAGACCAAGGCGTTCCTCACCGGTGCCGACATCCCCCCGGAGGAGTTCACCGAGGCCCCGGGCGCCCATCGCACCTGGGCCCGTGAGTCGTCCAAGGTCTTTGACGAGCAGATACGGGCGCTGCGCGCGTACGCCTGGCCGAAGGCGCTCGCCGGGCCGGTGGAGCGGCGCGCGAAGGAGCTGGAGCGCGCCGGGCGCGCCTGGGACCGGGCCGCGCGGGCCCGGGACGAGGAGATCTTCTGGACCGAGATCGCCACCGTCGAGGAGGTCCTGGCGGACGGCCCCACCGAGGTGGAGATACGCCGGCTGCTGAAGCTCCCGTCGGTCCCGCCGGAGCGGCCGGACGACGGGGATACGGGTGATGAGGGCGAGGACGTCTGAGCGCGGCGCCCCAGGGCCGGCACGGGAAAGAGGCCGGTGTTCCCTGGGCCACCGACAGCCCTGGGAACACCGGCCCCGGCCGGTGCGGGAGCCGGGCGCCCCGCCCCCTGTTCGGGGCGCCCGACCCTCCGTTCCTGAAAAGACGAGCTAGCGCTTCAGCCCGCGTGCCACGGCCTTGACCAGCTCGCCCTCGTCCGTGTCACCGTCCAGCGACCAGAACATCGCCCCGCCCAGACCCCGGGCGCGGATGTAGTCGGTCTTGGCGTTCAGCACCTTGGCGTCGTCGTACGTCCACAGGGTCGTCCCGTCGAACAGCCAGGCCTGGCCGTACTTCCGGTGGATCTTGTACTTCCCGGACTCGGCCAGCCCCTTCAGGACCTTGTAGTCCTCGAAACCGGCCTGGTGGACCGCCGGGGCGGGCCGCTGCGCGGGCTGGCCCATGCCGTCCCCGCCGCCGGAGACCCCCGTCCAGCCCTGGCCGTAGAAGGGCATCCCGACCACGAGCTTGTGCGCCGGGGCGCCGCGCTTCAGCCAGTCGCTCACCGTCTGGTGGACGCTGAAGTCGTTCCGGGCGAAGAGCGCCGACTGCTGGGCGGTGGTCTTCTCGCCCGAGACATGGAAGTCGTACCCCTGGAGGTTGACCCAGTCGAAGTCCTTCATGATCTTGCGGACCTCGAAGCCCGCGTCGATCTTGGCGGGGGCGGTGGGCACAAAGGCCGAGAGGTCGTACCGCTTGGGCTTGCTGCCCGTCCGCTTGGCCTCGCTCCGGGAGTACGCGTCGAGCTGGGTACGGAACTCCTTGACCAGCGCGGTGAAGTTCTTCTTGTCCTCGGGGGTGTACGGGGTGTCGTCCTCGCCCGCCGAACCGGGCCACTCCCAGTCGATGTCGATACCGTCGAAGACCCCGGCCGCCGCGCCCTGGCCGCCGCGCGACCCGTCCACGGGCAGATTGCCCTTGATGTAGATGTCGATGCAGGAGGCGGCGAGCGACTTCCGCTTGGCGGCGGTGTTGGCCGCCGCGGAGAAGTGCGTGGACCAGGTCCAGCCGCCCAGCGAGATCAGGTTCCGCAGACCCGGGTTCTCCGCCTTCAACTCGCGGAGCTGGTTGAAGTTGCCCGCGAGCGGCTGGTCCCAGGTGTCGCCCACACCGTCGACGGAGCCCGCCGCGTCCACCGGGCGGACATAGTCGGCCCAGGGGTCGGCCTCGCCGGCCGGTCCGGTGATGAAGCACTTGCCGTCCGGGCTGACATTGGCGAACGCGTAGTTGATATGCGTCAGCTTGGCCGCCTGGCCACTGGTCTGAAGGTTCTTCACATGGTAGTTACGGCCGTAGATGCCCCACTGGCTGAAGTAGCCGACGCTCTTGTACGAGCGCTTGTGGTCGTCGTCGTCATCGTCGCCGTGCCGGTCGGCGGAGACGGCGCGTTCCGCCACCACCGGGACGGCGGCCCGGGTGTCCGCCGTGGCGGCGGGGGCGACGGTGGCGATCAGGGCGAGCGACCCGGCGGCGACCGTCGTACGGACAAGGGTTCTTCGACGCATGGGACTCATTCCTCTGTCCTCTGGGCACCCCGGAGTGCGGCGACACCGGGGCGGTTCCGTGAACGGGGCGTCGTGCAGTGAGAGGACCGTATTGGTCTGGACCATTGAGGTCAATGGCTTGGACGAGGAAAGATCGCCCTGTTGATGTTCCGCTGATGTTCGGCCGGACCCGAGGAGGGCGGCGCGGGTCGCGGAGGGCGAAGGGGAGGGGTCCGTTCCGCTCAACTCGTCACATCCGGTGAAGCCTTGGCCCCGGCTTGCCGTCCGCCGCCCGTCTCGCCACCCTGGGGTGGGACAGGGGTGTGGGGCGAAGGGGAGTGGCCGGTGGCCATCGGTGAGCAGCCCGCGTATCTGCGGGTCGCGGGCGATCTCCGCAGAAAGATCGCGAACGGAGCGCTGCCGCCCCACTCCCGGCTGCCCTCCCAGGCGCGCATCCGCGAGCAGTACGGGGTCTCCGACACCGTCGCCCTGGAGGCCCGCCGGGTCCTCATGGCCGAAGGGCTGGTCGAGGGGCGCTCCGGCTCCGGCACCTATGTCCGCGACCGCCCCCGCCCCCGCCGTATCGCCCGCTCCGGCTATCGGCTGCCCACCGGTGCGAGCGTCTTCCGCCAGGAGCAGTCCATCGGCTGGGCGCGCGGCACCTGGGGCTCCACCAGCGAGCAGGAGGGGGCGGGTCCCGGTGTCGCCGAGCGGCTCGGTATCGACCCCGGGGAGCGGGTGATGCGGACCCGCTACGCGTTCCGCGAGGACGAGGAGGTGGTGCTGGTCTCCACCTCCTGGGAGCCGCTCGCGCTCACCGGCCGCACCCCGGTGATGCTGCCCGAGGAGGGCCCTCTCGCCGGCCGGGGCGTCGTGGAGCGGATGGCCGCCATCGGTGTGGTGGTGGACAACGTCTCCGAGGAGATCGGCGCCCGCCCCGGCACCGCCGAGGAGCTGTCCGTCCTCGGCGGGGTGCCCGGTCACGCCGTGATGGTGATCGCGCGTACGTACTACGCCTCGGGGCGGCCCGTCGAGACGGCCGATGTCGTCGCCCCCGCCCACCGCTCCCGGCTGGTCTACCACCTGCCTGTGCACTGAGCCCGCCCGCCGTGACGACCGCCGCGACGGACCCCGTACCGGCAAGACCCGTACCGGCAAGACCTGTGCCAGCGGTCGGCAAGGGAGGCGCACTTCAGGAACGCGCCCCCAGTTTCCTATCTCTTTGTGTAATTCCGTATGCGCTGAGTGAAGGTCAGGCGTAGGCTCCGGCATATGCGCATTGAGGTTTCCCGGCCGTCGGCGACCACAACCGGACCACCCGAGGGAGAAGCGCGATGACCGACAGCAGTTCAGCGCTCCCCTGGCAGGTCATACGCCAGGACGACAACGGCAACTGCTATCGCGTCGGGCGGTACGCGACCGAGGACGAGGCCCAGCGGATAGTCGACACCCTCGATATCAAGGGGCACAAGCAGCTGTACTGGGTCGAGCGAATCGAGCAGACGACGACCTACTGAGCGGGGTACGAGCGGGGCCGCACGGTCTCGACCCGCGGGGGTGCGTCGGCGGGCCGGACGGCGGGCACAGTACGCTCCGGCGCATGACAGAGCGCGTGGTGGTGGCCGGAGCGGTGTACGACCGGGGAAGGCTGCTGGCCGCACGCCGCAGCGCCCCCGCGGAAGTCGCCGGCCGCTGGGAGCTGCCCGGCGGCAAGATGGAACCCGGTGAGACCCCCGAGGCCGCCCTCGTCCGTGAGCTGCGCGAGGAACTGGGCGTGGAGGCCGAGCCGCTGGCCCGGATCCCCGGCAGCTGGCCCCTGAACCGCGGCTATGTCCTCCAGGTGTGGACCGTCCGGCTGATCTCCGGGGAGCCCCGCCCGCTGGAGGACCACGACGCCCTGCGCTGGCTGGGGCCGGACGAGACCGACACCGTCGACTGGCTCGACCAGGACCGCCCCGCCGTGGCGGAGGCGGCCCGGCTGCTCCGCGACGGAACGGCACCGTGAGCCCCGTGACCCCCGTGCCTCCGGCCGCCATGCCCCGGACACCCGTACCCCAGAACCCCGTACCCCAGAACCCCGTACCCCTGCCCGGGGTGCTCCCGGGAGGGGCGCGCGCCGTGCGCGGGCGCGGGACCCGGACCCGTACGCCGTTCGCGTCAACCGTGCACCCATTACTCGGCTGAACCGGATACCCCGGCACGAATATCGGGTATGTGCTGATTAACCCCCCGAAAAGGGACGTGGTTTGCTGCTGGTCCGGGAAGTGAGCGGTGTGATCGACACCAACGGCGCCCGCGCCGAATGGACCTTCCCTGCCCAGCCCGACGCCGTCCGCATCGCCCGCCACGCGGTCCGGGACACCCTGCGCGACTGGGGTCTGGACCGGACGGTCGGCGATGTGACCGTCCTGCTGGTCAGTGAACTGGTGACCAACTCGCTGCGCTATGCCTCCGGCCCCATCGGGGTCAGCATGGCCCGGCCGGACCCCGGGGACGGCACCCCCGTACTGCTGGTGGAGGTGTCCGATCCGCTGCCCGATCCCCCCACCGAACGGACGGCGGCTCCCGACGACGAAGGCGGTCGCGGCCTTCAGCTGGTCGCCCGTACCGCGCGGCGCTGGGGAACCCGCCGGGGCAGAACGGGCAAGACGGTGTGGTTCGAGCTGGCCCTCACCGGTTAAAAGTGTGAAGAGATAACGATCACCGCCGCACAGGCGCAAAATGAACGAGACCGTGGTGTGATCGTGAACGCCGTGCGCGTCAGAGCCGTAGTGCTGAATACTGCGGTCATGGCCGGTCCGGTGCGGTGAGCTGGAGGGGACGGTCGCGTGAGCGAGATATCCGGGACATCGGGCGATGTCGTGTGGCAGAGCTGCCCACCTGGCTCGATATATGACTCCATCAGGGTGGCCACCTTCTCGATAGGCCCCGATGGGCTGGTCGATCAATGGAGTCGGCGTGCGGCCGAACTCTTCGGTGTCACCGCCGCCGAGGTCAAGGGGAAGGACCCGGTCGAGGTCCTGCTCCCGGCCGACCGGCGACGACAGGGCCGCAGCAGGCTCGCCGACATCCTCGACGGCAGGGAGTGGACCGGTCTTGTCCCCTTCCGCACCCCCGGGACGGCCGGTCTCCAGGGCATGGCCGAGGTCTATGTGATGCCCACCGAGACCGCGGCCGGCGAACGGGCCGCCCTCTGTATCGTCACCGACGTCCGGGCACTCCGCAGCATCGAAACCGATCTCGCCGCTTCACAGGCGATTTTCGGTCAATCTCCCTTCGGTTTTCTCCTCTTCGGTACCGATCTCCGGGTGCAGCGCGCCAACCAGCGCTTCGCCACCGTCTTCGGCGGCTCCGTCGAGGACCACCGCGGCCGGACCGTCCACGACTACCTCTCCCGCTCCGAGGCCGAGCGGATGAACGCCTCGCTGCGACGGGTCCTGGAGACCGGCGAGTCCGCGATCGAACTCCAGCTGGTCGGATCGCCGCCCGGCACCCAGGAGCGCCGGCACTGGTCGATCAACCTCTACCGGGTCCACAGCGCCGCCGGACGGACCATCGGCGTCGCCGGGGTCGGCACCGATGTCACCCGCCGCCAGGTCGCCGCCCGCGAGGCCGCCAGCGCCCGCCGCAACCTCGCCCTCCTCAACGAGGCCAGCGCCCGGATCGGCAACTCCCTCGACCTGGAGACCACCGCCCGGGAACTCCTCGATGTCGCCGTCCCCGGCTTCTGCGACCTCGCCTCGGTCGACCTCTTCCAGTCGCTGGTCACCGGCGACGAGGCGCCGCCCGGCCGCTGGGACACCGCCCGCTCCGAGAGCTACGGCGGCAGCGCGGCCCTGCGCCGGGTCGCCTTCGCCAGCGCGGTCTCCGACGCCCCCCTGATCACCACCCCCGGCTGCGGCTCCCGGAGCGGCGCGCCCACCGCCGTCGGCGAGGTCCACCGCTACACCTTCAACTCCCCCTGCGCCAACGCCCTGCGCACCGCCCGGGTGCAGTTCATCGCCGGACAGGAGGGCAGCCTGGTCCAGTCGACCCTCGCGGTGCCGATGGTCGCCCATGACAGCGTCGTCGGCCTGGTGCAGTTCTCCCGTACCAAGGGCAGTGAACCCTTCGGCGAGCGCGACCGGTTCCTCGCCGTCGAACTCGCCGCGCGCGCCGCCGTCTGTATCGACAACGCCCGGCTCTACCGCCGTGAGCACGAGCGGGCCCTCATCCTCCAGCGCAGCCTGCTCCCCCCGGGCGACCCGGAGGCGGCGGGGCTCGACATCGCCTGCCGCTATCTCCCCGGCAACGCCGCCACCGAGGTCGGCGGCGACTGGTTCGACGTCATCGAGCTGCCCGGCCACCGCACCGCCCTGGTCGTCGGCGATGTGATGGGCCGCGGCCTGCGCGCCGCCGTCGCCATGGGCGAACTGCGCACCGCCGTACGGACCCTGGCCCTGCTGGACATGGAGCCCGCCGAGGTGCTCTCCGCCCTGGACGAGGTGGCCCGGGGTCTTGGCAACCCCGTCGGCGCCCAGCAGGCCTCCCGGGTCGCCCACAAGTCCCGGGACGCCGATCTCTCCGAGGTCTACCTCGCGACCTGCGTCTACGCCGTGTACGACCCGGTCACCCGGCGCATCACCTTCGCCAACGCCGGACATCTGCCCCCCGTACTGGTGGAGCCCGGCAAGGAGCCGCTGCTGCTCGATGTGCCGCCCGGGATGCCGCTCGGCGTCGGCGGGGAGCCCTTCGAGGAGGTGGAGGTCGACCTCCCCGAGGGCGCCCTGCTCTCGCTCTACACCGACGGTCTGGTCGAGTCCCGCCACCACCCCCTGGACGACGGGCTCCGGGCCCTGCGGGCCGCCCTCGGCGACCCCGCCACCGCGCCGCCGCACGGGCACGCCCCGCCGCCGGTGGCCCGCCCCGACCTCACCCGGTCCCTGGAGGACGTCTGCGACCATGTGCTCACCTCCCTGGACACCCGGCACGGCGAGGACGACATCGCCCTGCTGATGGCCCGGGTACGGGGACTGCCCGCCGACGCGGTCGGCGACTGGCTGCTGCCCCGGGAGCCCCGCTCGGTGGGCCGCGCCCGTGAGCTGGCCCGCTCCCTGCTGGTCTCCTGGGAGCTGGAACCCCTGATCGACACCGTGGAGCTGCTGGTCAGCGAATTGGTGACCAATGCGCTGCGGTACGGCGAGGGCGAGATACGGCTGCGGCTGCTGCTGGACCGCACCCTGGTGTGCGAGGTGTGGGACTCGGGCCTGGTCCAGCCGCGCCGCCGGCGGGCCCGGGACACCGACGAGGGCGGCCGGGGACTCCAGCTGGTCGGGCTGCTGAGCGCGGCCTGGGGATCGCGCCGGACCCCGCGCGGCAAGACCGTCTGGTTCGAACTCGCGCTGCCGGACGGGAACACCACGGCCGAACCGACGGTGGACCAGCTGCTCAGCATGTTCTGAGACCCCGGGTGCCCGGTAGGCGGTGTGCGGTAAACGGTGTGCGGTACGGGGAAGGGGTCAGCCGCCCGCCTTGAGCGCCGCGAGCCGGGCCTCCACCTCCGCCGTGTCGCCCAGCGCGTCCAACCGCTCGAACTGCGCGTCCAGCGAGGAGGCGGCCAGCTCCTCCCGGCCCGCCGCCCGCGCCTCCTCGCGGCGCACCTTGTCCTCGAACCGGTGCAGCTCACTGGTGGGATCGAGGACGTCGACGCTCCGCACCGCGTCCATCATCCGGTGCTGGGCCCGCGCCGTGCGGTCCCGGGCCACCAGCTCGTTCCGCTTGGCCTCGACCTCGCCGAGCTTGGCCCGCATCTGGTCGAGGCCGGTGCGCAGCCGGTCCACCACCTCGGTCTGGGAGGCGATGACCGGTTCCGCCTCCCGGGCCTCCCGCTCCGACTGGAGCTGGCGCTGGAGGGCGATCCTGGCGAGGCCGTCGAACCGGTCCGCCTCCGCGGGCTGCCCCGCCGTCCGCAGTTCGTCCGCCTTCCGGCTGGCCGCGACCGCCTTCCCGCCCCACTCCCGGGCCGCCGCCACATCCTCATGGTGGTCCTGTTCCATCAGCCGCAGATTGCCGATGGTGCCCGCCACCGCCTGCTCCGCCTCACGGATATTGGTCGTGTAGTCCCTGATCAGCTGGTCGAGCATCTTCTGCGGATCCTCGGCCTGGTCGAGCAGGGCGTGGATATTGGCCTTCGCCAGCTGGGTGACCCGGCCGAGCACGGTCTGCTTCGTCATGACGCCTCCTGGGTGAACGGACATCCCGGGCGTCGCACCGCCCGGCCCGGTGGCGCCCCTCGGCCCCTCCGGTCGCTGCTCGGAACCGCCGGTCTCGCCTCGGAGCCCGCCGGTCCCCGCTCAGAAGCGGCCCCCTCCCATCCGGCCCCGGGTGCCCCCGCCGCCGAAGCTGCCCGGTCCGCCGACGCCCCCGCCGCCGAAGCCGCCGCCCCGCCCCGTACCGCCGAAGCCGCCGCCCCCGCCGAACAGCCCGCCGAGGAGGATCCCGCCGAGGACGGCGCCGCCGAGCCCGCTGCCCGTACCGCCCGCCGGGGAGCCGCCGCCCGGTCCGAAAGGCTCTCCGAAGCCGCGTACGTCCTCCTCCGCCAGGCGCTGGGCCTCCCGGGCCAGGGCGTCGGCGCGCTGGGCGGCGGCGAGCGCCTCCCGGGTGCCGGCCCGCTCCGCCGGGAGGGACCGCCCGGCCCCCTCGGCGGCCGTCGCCCCGCCGTCCGCCGTCGCCGTCGCGCCGCGCAGTTCGCGCTCGGCCTCGGCCAGCCGGGTACGGGCCCGGCTGCCGACGGCGCCCCGGTGGGCGGCGATGTAGTCGGACGCCGCCCCGACCGCCGACCGGGCGCTCAGGACCGCCTGGCCGAGGAGGGTACGGGAGCGTCTGACCCCCTGCTCGCTCTCCCTCGCCCCGGCCAGCGCCTCGTCCAGGGCCGCGTCCGCCTCCTCCACCCGCCGCAGCGCGTCCAGCGGGTCGGCGGGCCCGGCCGCCAGCAGGGCCCGTACCTCCGCCGCGACCGCCTCGGCGCGGGCCGCCCGGCCCTGGAGGGTGCCCCGGGGCACCTCGGGGTCCATGCCCTGGAGGAGCCCCCGGGCCTCGGCGAGATCGCTGTCCGTCTCGGTGAGGGCGCCCGGCAGCCGCCCCGCCGCCTCCGCCAGCTCCTGGGCGCGCCGTTCCACGGCCTCCATCAGCGCCTCCGCCTGGGCGAGCGCGGCCTCCGCCGCCCGGACCTGGACCGCCGCCGCGCCGTGGTCGGCGGCGGCCACCGCGGCCTGGGCCCGGTCGAGTGCGGCACGGGCGAAGAGCAGCCGTTCGCCCGCCTCGCCGGGGCCGGTCGCGACCGGGGCGGAGGCCGGGGGCGCGTACCGCTGCCGCAGCATCGTCAGGGTCGCCTCGGCGGTGATCAGCCGCCCGTCCAACTCCTGGTACCGCTCCCGGGCCGTGGCCAGCGCCTGGGGCGCGTTCCGCTCCAGGGCGCGCAGCCGGTCGAAGGCGTCCGACTCGGCGTCCAGCCGGCGGTTGGCCGCGGTGCAGCGGGCGATGATCTCGTCCAGCATCCGCCGCCGCTCCTGGTCGTCCTCCGGGTGGGCGTCGTCCAGCTCCTGGCGCAGCCGGAAGGCGGCGGTCAGCTCGCCCCGGGCGTGGGTGACGGCGTCCTGGAAGGGCCGGGCCGCCTCCTCGCCGAACTGCGCGGTGACGAAGCCCAGCTCCTCCTGGCTGGTCCGGACGGCGTCATCGGTCTCGACCAGGGTTTCCCGGGCGCGGGCGTCCAGCTCGGTGAGGGGGAGGGGCGGGGGCGGGCCGCTGCTCCACCCCGCCTGGTTGCCCTGGGGGGTCGGGCGGGACCGGGTCCGGTGCCGCCGCCGGGTCCAGGCGTAGGCCCCGGCCGCCCCGGCGGCCACGACCACCGCGAGGGGCAGCAGCAGATCGGTGCCGGAGCTGCGGGCGGCGGAGCCACCGGGGTCGGGGTCGCCGGGGGTGAGGGCGGGCTGCGGCACCGGCCGTCCCGCGAGCACGGCCCGGTAGCCGTCGGCCGCGCCGATGGCGGCCCCGGCCCAGTCGTGTGCCCGCAGGGCCGGTTCGACGGCGGTGTCGGCGACCCGGGCCAGCTGGGCGTCGGTGAGCGGGGACGAGGCGTCCACCCAGTACGCGTACTGCCGGTCATGGGTGGCGACGGCGAGCAGGACGTCGTTGCGGCCCAGTCCGTTGCGGACGGCGGTGGCCTCGGCCCACTGGGGGGCGGGGCGGCCGGAGAAGTCGCGGACATAGACGGGGAAGAGCTGGATCCGGTCCTGGGCCCAGAGCTGTTCGAGGGCCCGGGTCACGGCCGGGCGGCGGTCGCCGAGCGCGTTCACCCGGTCGGTGATCTGGCTGTCGCGGGAGAGGGTGACGGGGTCCTCGGCGGGAGCGCCGACTCCGGCCGCCGGTCGGTCCGGCGGCCGGGCGGCGGTGTGTGCGGCGCCGGGCGGGGGCAGGGCCAGCAGCCATGCGGCGGCCAGCGCCGCGGGGAGCACCCGGGTGCGCGATAGCGTCACATGGGGGAGATTATGTCCGCTTTTATGAGTGCGCGACCCGGGCGATGACGGGCGGTGACGAGCGGCTGGGCACCGGCTGGAGGGGTGGCTCCCCGGGGTCGTCGGACCCCGGGGAGCACCCGGGTGTCAGCTCCGGCGCCGGATCTTGTCGCCCAGCCACACCAGAGGGTCGTACTTGCGGTCGACGGCCCGCTCCTTGAGGGGGATCAGCGCATTGTCCGTGATCTTGATCCCTTCGGGGCAGACCTCCGTACAGCACTTGGTGATGTTGCAGTAGCCGAGACCGTGCTCCTCCTGCGCCGTCCGCTTGCGGTCAAGGCCCGCGTCGGCCGCCGCGTCCAGGGGGTGCATGTCCAGCTCCGCCACCCGCATCAGAAAGCGCGGCCCGGCGAAGGCGGGCTTGTTCTCCTCGTGGTCCCGCACCACATGACAGGTGTCCTGGCAGAGGAAGCACTCGATGCACTTCCGGAACTCCTGGGAGCGGTCCACATCCATCTGCCGCATGCGGTACTCGCCCGGGGCCACCCCCTGGGGCGGGACGAAGGCAGGCACCTCACGGGCCTTGGTGTAGTTGAAGGACACATCCGTCACCAGGTCCCGCACCACGGGGAAGGCCCGCAGCGGGGTCACCGTGATCGTCTCCGTCCGCGAGAAGACCGACATCCGGGTCATGCACATCAGCCGGGGCCGTCCGTTGATCTCCGCGCTGCACGAGCCGCACTTGCCCGCCTTGCAGTTCCAGCGCACGGCGAGATCGGGCGTCTGGGTGGCCTGGAGCCGGTGGACGATGTCCAGGACGACCTCGCCCTCATGGACCTCCACGGAGAAGTCGGCGAGCCCGCCGCCGTCCTGGTCGCCGCGCCACACCCGAAAGCTGGCCTGGTACGAACTCACTCGTAGAGCTCCTCTTCGGGGAGGTACTTGACCAGCTCTTCCTTCTCGAAGAGGGCGAGCAGGTCCGGGCGGATGGGGTCGGTGGTCCGGCGTACCAGGGAGATCTGGGCGCGGGCGGGATCGGTGGCGGTCAGGGTGCCCGCCGGGTCGGTGAGCCGGCAGTGGAGATTGACCGACCGCCAGGTGCGGTCCATCGCCGGATGGTCCTCGCGGGTGTGGCCGCCCCGGCTCTCGGTGCGCTCCAGCGCCGCCCGGGCCACACACTCGCTGACCAGCAGCATGTTCCGCAGATCCAGGGCGAGGTGCCAGCCCGGGTTGAACTGCCGGTGGCCCTCGACGCCGGCCCGGCGGGCCCGTACCCGCAGATCCGCCAGGCGCTTGAGGGCCTGCGCCATCTCGCTCTCCCGGCGGATGATGCCGACCAGGTCGTTCATGGCCTGCTGGAGTTCCTGGTGGAGGGTGTACGGGTTCTCCGCGGGGGCGTCATCGGCGTGCCCCTCCGGATGGAAGGGGCGCAGCGCCTCGGCGGCGGCGGAGTCGATCTGCTCCTCGCGCACCGCGGGCCGGTCGCCGAGCCCCGCCGTGTACCCGGCCGCGTGCTCCCCGGCGCGGCGGCCGAAGACCAGCAGATCGGAGAGGGAGTTGCCGCCGAGCCGGTTGGAGCCGTGCATGCCCCCGGCGACCTCCCCGGCGGCGAAGAGACCGGGCACCCCGAGGGCGGCGGCGCTGTCGGAGTCGACCGCGATGCCTCCCATGACGTAGTGGCAGGTGGGGCCGACCTCCATGGCCTCGGCCGTGATGTCGACATCCGCCAGCTCCTTGAACTGGTGGTACATCGACGGCAGCCGGCGCCGGATGGTCTCGGCGGGCATCCGGGTGGAGACATCGAGGAAGACCCCGCCGTGCGGCGATCCCCGGCCCGCCTTCACCTCGGCGTTGATCGCCCGGGCGACCTCGTCGCGGGGGAGCAGCTCGGGCGGCCGGCGGTTGTGGTCGGGGTCCTCGTACCAGCGGTCGCCCTCCTCCTCGGACTGCGCGTACTTCTCCTTGAAGACCTCCGGGATGTAGTCGAACATGAACCGCTTGCCCTCGGAGTTGCGCAGCACCCCGCCGTCGCCGCGTACCGACTCGGTGACGAGGATGCCCTTCACCGACGGCGGCCAGACCATCCCGGTCGGGTGGAACTGGACGAACTCCATGTTGAGCAGGGGAGCCCCGGCGAGCAGGGCGAGGGCGTGGCCGTCCCCGGTGTACTCCCAGGAGTTGGAGGTGACCTTGAAGGACTTGCCGATGCCGCCGGTGGCGAGGACCACCGCCGGGGCCTCCAGGACGAAGAAGCGGCCGGACTCCCGTTCGTAGCAGAAGGTCCCGGAGACCCGGTCGCCGTCCTTGAGGACCCGGGTGACGGTGCATTCCTGGAAGACCTTCAGCCGGGCCTCGTAGTCGCCGAACTCGGCGTGGTCCTCCTGCTGGAGGGCGACGATCTTCTGCTGGAGGGTACGGATCAGCTCCAGGCCGGTGCGGTCGCCGACATGGGCGAGCCGGGGGTACTCATGGCCGCCGAAGTTCCGCTGGGAGATCCGTCCGTCGGGGGTGCGGTCGAAGAGCGCGCCCCAGGTCTCCAGCTCCCAGACCCGGTCGGGGGCCTCCTGGGCGTGCAGCTCGGCCATCCGCCACTGGTTGAGGAACTTGCCGCCGCGCATGGTGTCGCGGAAGTGGACCTGCCAGTTGTCGCCCGCGTTGACATTGCCCATGGAGGCGGCGATCCCGCCCTCGGCCATGACGGTGTGTGCCTTGCCGAAGAGGGATTTGCAGATCACCGCCGTCCGGGCGCCCCGCTCCCGGGCCTCGATGGCGGCCCGCAGCCCGGCGCCCCCCGCACCCACCACGACGACGTCCCACCGCTGTCGTTCGAGCTGAGTCATCAGAAGAACCTCGGATCGTCGAAGGCGCCGGACGCGACGAGATAGACATAGAAGTCGGCGACTCCGACGCTGATCAGCGAGGCCCAGGCGAGCTGCATATGGCGGGCGTTGAGCCGTCCGACCAGCCCCCAGAGCCGGTAGCGCACCGGGTGCCGGGAGAAGTGTTTGAGACGGCCGCCGACGATATGCCGGCAGGAGTGACAGGAGAGGGTGTACGCCCAGATCAGCGCGATGTTCACCAGGAAGACCAGGCTGCCGAGTCCCATATGGCCGAAGGCGTAGTGCTCGTCCCGGAAGGCGAGCACGGTGTCGTAGGTGAGGATTCCGGCGACCGGGAGCGCCGCGTAGAAGAAGTAGCGGTGGATGTTCTGGAGGATCAGCGGGAAGCGGGTCTCCCCGGTGTACTTCTTGTGCGGCTCGGCGACCGCGCAGGCGGGGGGTGAGGCCCAGAAGCCCCGGTAGTACGCCTTGCGGTAGTAGTAACAGGTGAGCCGGAAGCCCAGGGGGAAGATCAGGATCAGCAGGGCGGGGGAGAGCCCCCACCAGCTGCCGAGGATCTCCCAGTTGGGGCCGCCCTTCATCGGGACGCAGTTCTCCGCGAGACAGGGCGAGTAGAAGGGCGAGACATACGGCGCGGCGTAGTAGTCCGCGTTGGCGAACGCCCGCCAGGTCGAGTAGAGGACAAAGGCGAGCAGACCGCCGGCGGTGAGCGCCGGGGTCAGCCACCATCGGTCGGTCCGCAGATGGCGGGGACCGATGGCGGCGCGGGTCGCGCCGTGCACGCCGCTATGGATTTGTGGTGGTTCGGTGCCAGTGGCCAACGAGGTCTCCTAGGCCGCCCGTGAAGGGCGGGTCCGGTTCAGGGAGCGTGGCGGTCGCGGACGCCCAGGCCCTCGTCGTCCGAGTCCGTCCACAGGGCGTGGTTGTACGGAACGTCGGGGATGGTGACCAGCTCGGTCCGCTCCGGGGGCTTTCGTTCGGCGGTCGTGCCGCCCGGCCGGCCGCCTGAGCCACGAAGCTGGTCGACCGTTCTCTCCAGCTCGCCGACGCGCTGCACCAGCTCGTCGAGGCGGTAACGGATCGTGGCCAGATCTTCCTGCTGGGACATGATGTGCCCTCACTTCCGCAGGGTGCGGGTGGCGTCGCTCATGCGCCTGCGAGTGTCGCGCGTCACATCCCCCTTGGGAAGGGGATGCGCGGGATTCTCATCGCGTCTCATTGGGCACTCGTCGCACGCCGCAAGCGCGCCCCCGATGGGTGCTGCCTTCGTGGCTTCATTTTCTCCATTTTTGTCAGAGCGTGTACGTCTCGTCACTGCGCTGGACGGGTGACTTTGGGTGAGGGGCGCGCCGTGTCGGCCGGGGCGGGGCTCCGTCGTCCCGTTCAGTAGCCGGACATACCGGACATAGGTGTGATCATCCAAAAATCCGTGAAACAGGATGACGAGGTGGAGACCATGCCCCAGGTCGACGAGCCGCACGGGAGGGCCGAACCCCAGGAGTCCCGGCGTTCCCCCGATCCCCGCGCCCGCCGGACCTCCCGGGCACTGCGCTCCATGGCGCTGCTCGCGGGCGGCGCGCTCGCCCTCCCCGCGCTCTCGGGGTGCGCGGCCGACGACCCCTCCGGCCGCGCCGCCGCCCAGGACATCGCCCCCTCCGGCCGGGACAAGGTCGCCGACGGGGGAACCCTCCGCTGGGCCGTCGACGCGGTGCCCACCACGCTCAACACCTTCCAGGCCGACGCCGACCCGGCCACCGCCCGGGTCGCCCAGGCCGTCCTGCCCGCGCTCTTCACCCTGGACGGCCAGGGGCGGCCCCAGCGCAACCCCGACTATCTGGAGTCGGCCGAGGTCGTCGAGCGCGAGCCCAAACAGGTCGTCCTCTACAAACTCGACCAGAAGGCGGTGTGGAGCGACGGCCGCGAGATCGGCGCCCCCGACTTCGCCGCCCAGTGGCGCGCCCTCAGCGGCCGGGACAGCGCCTTCTGGACCGCGCGCAACGCCGGCTACGACCGGATCGAGGAGATCCAGAAGGGCGCCAACGACCTGGAGGTGAAGGTCACCTTCAAGAAGCCCTACACCGACTGGCAGTCCCTCTTCAGCCCGCTCTACCCCAAGGGCGTCACCGGCACCCCGGCCTCCTTCAACGACGGGGCACGCACCACCCTCAAGGCCACCGCGGGCCCCTTCCGCCTCGACCGCCTCGACCGCAAGGCCGGCACCGTCACCCTCGCCCGTAACCCCCGCTGGTGGGGCGAACCGGCCAAGCTCGACCGGCTGGTCCTGGACGCCGTCCCCCGTGACCAGCGCTCCGCCGCCCTCGCCGCCGGACGGGTCCATATCGCCGAGATCGACCGGACGATCGCCGAACGGATCGCCCTCTCGGTCCAGCACCGGGGCCGGGCCGTCGCCCCGCCCCCGCACACCCCCGACGGCGTCCGCATCGTCCACGCCGCCGCCCATGGACCGGCCGTCGCCCTCACCCCCTGGGCCGCCCTGCGCTCCTGGGCCGTCGCCCATGGCTCGGACGAGGAGGAGGCCGAGGCCGCCCTCGCCGCCCGGGCGCGGACGGCGACCTCGATCCGGAACTACACCGCCGAGCAGGGGCGCCTCCACGGCCTGGTGGTCCGCAGATCGCTGGAGCCCGCCTTCACCCAGCTCGCCCTGAACGGTGAGTCCGGACCGCTCGCCGACGACCGGGTGCGCCGGGCCCTCGCCCGCGCCCTGGACCGTACCGAGATCGCCGCCACGGTGCTGCGGCCCCTCGGCCTTCCGGTGGTGGCCCCCGGCAGCCATCTGGCCCTCGCGGGCCAGCGCGCCTACACCGACAACAGCGGGGCGCTCGGTGAGCAGAGCGCCCAGGAGGCCCAGGCCCTGCTCGCGGACGCGGGCTGGGTGCCCGGCGGGGCGCTGCGGAAGTCCGCACCCGCCAAGGCGGGCAGTGAGGGCAGCGGGGCACCCGACGACGGTGACGACGACGGAGAGGACGGCGAGGACGGCGAGGACGACGGCGAGGAGACCGGCGAGGACGGGGCCAAGAACGCCGCCCGCCCCGCGGTCGGGGTGAACGACCTCCGGACCCTGGGCATCGGGACCCCGGGCATCGGAGCCCGGGGCATCAGGGTCACGGGCGTCGGGACCTCCGGGATCTCCTGGGTCGCCCCCCGCAGGACCGGCCCGGGCGACGGCCCCTCCGACGACGGTCTGTACATCGTCGGTGACGACCAGCGGCCGGGCGTCGGGCGGACCCAGGTCCTCGCCCCCGCGCCGGTCTCCTTCCAGGACCTCGCCCTCCAACCCCGGGCCGCGGGCGAGGACGCCACCCGGGCCGGTGCCACGGCGGCGGACCGGGCCCTGGCGCCCCGGGACGACACCAAGGGCGGACCGGCCGGTGCCTACGCCCCCGCCGGGACCGCCGCACCCGTCGCGGCCGGCGGCCGGCTCGGCAAGGACGGCAAGCCGCTCGCCCTCCGCTTCGTCCTGCCGGACGGACCCGGCGCGGAGACCCTGCGCGCGGTCGGTCAGCGGATCGTCCGCATGCTGGACCGGATCGGCGTCCAGACCGAGATCACCACGGTCCCGGACGCGCTGTACTTCAAGGACCACATCGCCACCGGACGGTACGACCTCGCCCTCTACTCCTGGCCCGCCACCGCCTTCCCGGCGACCGACGCCCGTCCCATCTACGCCAAGCCCCGCCCCGCCGACGACGGCTCGCTCCTGGTGGAGCAGAACTACACCCGGGTCGGCACCGACTACATCGACCAGCTCTTCGAGCAGGCGGTGGGCGAACTCGACCAGGACGAGGCCCGTGACCTGGTACGCCGCGCGGACGCCCGGATCTGGGCGGCGGCGGGCTCCATCCCCCTCTACCAGCGCCCGGAGCTGGTGGCGGTACGGCCCTCGGTCCGTAACGCCGGAGCCTTCGGCCTGGCCGCCCCCCGCTACCAGGACATCGGCTTCGCCAAGCCGAAACCGGCCGCCGGCGGCAAGGGCCAGAAGAACGGGACCAAGGACGACACCAAGGACGAGAAGGAAAGGATCAAGGACGGGAGCAAGGACGGGGCTGAGGGCGACGCGGAGCGGTGACCGCCGGGTGACCGGGCGGTGACCTGCGAGGAAAGCCCTCCCGCCGTATTGCGCAAGGTCCCTCCATAACCTCAGATCGGCCTCAACTCTCTTGCCCGCCGGATCACCCGGCGGGCAGGATCATGTCCACCCGTTGACCGAAGTTCAGGCATGCCGAGCGGGCCCCACACCCCCCTTCCCGAGGCTTCCCGGCCCCATCCCCTCCAGGACCGGGAGGCCCCCCGCGCGACGGCCCCGTACCATGGGAGAGAGCCGCGGCGTGTCCGCCCCGGCAGGGCGTACGAGCGAACGCCGCAGCACACGCCGCATCCCACGATCGAGAGAAGCGCCAGCCAGCATGCCCACGCGCCACGACATCCGTAACGTCGCCATCGTCGCCCACGTCGACCACGGCAAGACCACCCTGGTCGACGCCATGCTGAAGCAGGCCGGAGCCTTCGCCGCACACCAGCAGGTCGATGACCGGGTGATGGACTCGAACGACCTGGAGCGTGAGAAGGGCATCACGATCCTCGCCAAGAACACGGCGGTGAAGTATCACCCCAAGGACGGCGGGGCGCCCATCACGATCAACATCATCGACACCCCCGGCCACGCCGACTTCGGTGGCGAGGTGGAGCGCGGCCTGTCCATGGTGGACGCCGTCGTCCTGCTGGTCGACGCCTCCGAGGGCCCCCTGCCGCAGACCCGGTTCGTTCTGCGCAAGGCCCTCCAGGCCCGTATGCCGGTGATCCTCTGCATCAACAAGACGGACCGCCCGGACTCCCGGATCGACGAGGTCGTCAACGAGACCTATGACCTCTTCCTCGACCTGGACGCCGACGAGGACCAGATCGAGTTCCCGATCGTCTACGCCTGCGCCCGGGACGGCGTCGCCTCGCTGACCAAGCCCGCCGACGGCTCGGTCCCCGCGGACAGCGACAGCCTGGAGCCGTTCTTCTCCACCATCCTGGAGCACGTCCCGGCCCCGACCTACGAGGACGACGCGCCGCTCCAGGCCCATGTCACCAACCTCGACGCCGACAACTTCCTCGGCCGTATCGCGCTGCTCCGGGTGGAGCAGGGCGAGCTGCGCAAGGGCCAGACCGTCGCCTGGATCAAGCGGGACGGCTCCGTCGCCAGTGTCCGCATCTCCGAGCTGATGATGACCGAGGCGCTGACCCGCAAGCCGGCCGAGAAGGCGGGCCCCGGTGACATCTGCGCCGTGGCGGGCATCCCCGAGATCATGATCGGCGAGACCCTGGCCGACCCGGAGAACCCGATCGCCCTGCCGCTGATCACGGTGGACGAGCCCGCGATCTCCATGACCATCGGTACCAACACCTCGCCGCTGGTCGGCCGGGGCGGCACCGGCAAGGGCGCCGAGGCCAAGGCGGCGGTCAAGGACCGCAAGGTCACCGCCCGCCAGGTCAAGGACCGTCTCGACCGCGAGCTGGTCGGCAATGTCTCGCTCCGGGTCCTGGACACCGAGCGTCCGGACGCCTGGGAGGTGCAGGGCCGCGGTGAGCTGGCGCTGGCCATCCTGGTCGAGCAGATGCGCCGGGAGGGCTTCGAGCTGACCATCGGCAAGCCCCAGGTGGTCACCAAGGAGGTCGACGGCAAGGTCCACGAGCCCGTCGAGCGCATGACCATCGACGTCCCCGAGGAGCACATGGGCGCGGTCACGCAGCTCATGGGCGTCCGCAAGGGCCGGATGGACAACATGTCCAACCACGGCTCGGGCTGGGTCCGTATGGAGTTCGTGGTGCCCTCCCGCGGCCTGATCGGCTTCCGTACGGAGTTCCTGACCAACACCCGCGGCACCGGTATCGCCCACTCCATCCACGAGGGCCACGAGCCCTGGTTCGGCAACCTGACCACCCGGAACAACGGGTCCCTGGTCGCCGACCGGGCCGGCTCGGTCACCGCCTTCGCGATGACCAACCTCCAGGAGCGCGGTGTGCTCTTCGTGGACCCGGGCACCGAGGTCTACGAGGGCATGATCGTCGGTGAGAACTCCCGCTCCGACGACATGGACGTGAACATCACCAAGGAGAAGAAGCTCACCAACATGCGCTCCTCCTCCGCCGACTCCTTCGAGGCGATCGTCCCGCCGCGCAAGCTGTCGCTGGAGCAGTCCCTGGAGTTCTGCCGCGACGACGAGTGCGTCGAGGTGACCCCGGAGGCGGCCCGTATCCGCAAGGTGAACCTGGACGCCCGCGAGCGCGCCCGCGCCGCCTCGCGCGCCAAGCACGGCTGACCGGAGCACCCCGGGCCCCGCGCACCGCGCGGTGACCGCCCGACGCCTGGCTGAAAACGGCCCGGCCGTTCCCCGTACGAGGGAACGGCCGGGCCGTTTGCGTGCTCTTCCCCCGAGGCAGACTCCGATCATCGGGCCAGGCTCTCGGGGGAGACGTCAAGAGGTTTTCCTACCCCGTCTGTCCGACTATCGGGCGTAGCTCACCGGAAACCTGTATTAACAGTCCGTTTCGGGGGTGTCTGTCTGCGATCCCTTTGTCCGAATTTTGGGCCTGGGGTCCTCGCTGATGTTGCCAAAACGAGATGCTTTAAGTGTGGTTTACAGCCCGAACTTACCCAATAGTTGGCTTCACTGAGCTCGGGTCAACGGGTCATGCGCTGTGGGGAGCGCCGACTCACGAGCACACGGGGTACACAGCTCTTCGCCGTCAGGGGTGTCGGCGGGTGTCATGTGCCCAGCCTTGCAGTGAACACGTGGACTCATGAGGAGGAACCCATGCGCGGTGCCACGAGCGCCAGTGGGGTCGGGTCGTCGCAGATGGCTTGTACGGCCGGTTTCCAGCGCATTCCATCCAGGCAGGCCGCCGACGTCGGCCGCCGACCCTGAGCCCCGGTCAACCGCTCGGCTCGCGCTCCTGAGGGTGGAATCAATCCCTATTGACGCACTTTCCCGCCACTTTGCCCATGGGTGATCCATCGGCATAGGCGGTACGGCCACACCCGTCCACGGTGGTGGCCGACCGGGGGGACGTCATCACGGCAGGCCGGACGGTACGAGTGCACCCACTCGGCCGTCACACCTGGCGTACGCAGGACCGCGGGTCACCCGACACCCGTGAATGGACACATCATGACCAGTCCAATCGAGACCGAGGCCACGGACGCCTCTGTCGCCTTGGACAAGAAGAACGCGACCCAGAACGACACCGGGGGCGCTCCGTCCCATACCGGTCGTTCGCCCGGCCAGCTGATGTGGACGCGCTTCAAGCGCGACAAGGTCGGCATGGTCGCCGCCGGCATCGTGCTCTTCTTCTACGCCATCGCCGCGCTCGCGCCGCTGATCTCCAAGGTCTACGGCAAGGACCCGTACACCCTCTACCCCGATGAGCCGGGGTACGAGAACATCCTCGACGACTTCTCGATGCCCATGGGCACCTTCGGCGGGGTCTCCGGGGACTTCTGGTTCGGCGTCGAGCCCAACCTCGGCCGCGATGTGTTCACCATGCTGCTCTACGGCATGCGCACCTCGCTCTACATGGCGCTCGTCATCACCATTCTCTGTGTGGCCACCGGTGTCGTGATCGGCATGGTCGGCGGTTACTTCGGCGGCAAGGTCGACTACTGGCTCGGCCGGACCACCGACTTCTTCCTGGCCTTCCCGAGCCAGCTCTTCTTCATCGCCTTCATGCCGGTGGTCACCGCGCTCTTCGTCTCGCCGACCGAGGAGACCCCCACCTATCTGCGCGCCGTCGCCATCATCCTGGTGATGTGGTTCCTCGGCTGGATGGGCATGGCGCGACTGGTGCGCAGCTCCGTACTCTCCCTGCGTGAGCGGGAGTTCGTGGAGGCGGCCAAGGTGTCGGGAGCGTCGCGCTGGCGGATCGTCCGCAAGGAGATCCTGCCCAATATCGTGACCCCGATCCTGGTCCAGGGCACGTACACCCTGCCCAGCTCCATTCTCACGATCGCCTTCCTCTCCTACGTCGGTGTCGGCTTTGTTGAGCCCACGCCCGACTGGGGCCGGATGTTCGCCACCGGTGCCGAGGTCTATGAGCAGAACCCCGGGTTCATGTTCTTCCCCGGTGTGGCCATGGTGATCTTCGTTCTGGCCTTCAACCTTCTGGGTGACTCGGTCCGGGACGCGTTCGACCCCAAGACCGGACGGTGACGTCCCAGGGGCGGGGGTGGCTGCCGCCCTCGCGCCGTGCAACCGGACGGTCAGGCAGCTTTTTGATGAATGACAACGGACAGGTAGGTGCAACGAGCATCATGAAGCCCCTTCGCTCACGCTCCGTGCGTGCCATAGTCGTCGCTGCCGCGGCCGGCTCCCTGGCGCTCACCGGCTGCTCCAACAACGACGGCGGCACGACCAAGGACGAGTCCAAGAGCAAGTCGGACGCCGCGGCTCAGTCGAAGCCGGTCGCCTATGGCGACGCCGCCGCCTCCACCGGCCCGGCCGCCGAGGTCCCGGGTGCCAAGCCCGGTGGCACGATCAATGTCTACATGCAGTCCGACCTCTCCCACATGGACCCGGGTCAGATCTACGTCAGCGACGCGGGTCAGTTCTCGAACCTGATCCACCGCGGTCTGACCAACTTCCAGGAGGACGACAAGGGCAACCTGACCGTCGTCGGTGACATCGCCACCGACTCCGGGAAGTCCTCCGAGGGCGGCAAGGTCTGGACCTACACCCTGAAGGACGGGGTCAAGGACCAGAACGGCAACGCGATCACGTCTGCCGATGTCCGCCACACCATTGAGCGGATGTACTCGAAGTTCATCTCGGACGGTCCGTCGTACGTCCAGAGCTGGCTGTCGGGCAAGGACTACCGCAAGGTGCTGCCGGACGGCCCCTACAAGGGCAAGAAGCTCCCGGACACCGTGCTGGCGACCCCGGACGCGAAGACCGTCGTCTTCAAGTTCAAGCAGCCCCAGGCCGACCTGCCGCAGGCGCTCGC
This sequence comes from Streptomyces sp. NPDC000594, assembly GCF_040299965.1. Classification (NCBI taxonomy): domain Bacteria; kingdom Bacillati; phylum Actinomycetota; class Actinomycetes; order Kitasatosporales; family Streptomycetaceae; genus Streptomyces; species Streptomyces sp. NPDC000594. The sequence goes on from NZ_JBEPCY010000004.1 coordinate 39,211, forward strand.
CATGGCCGGTTACTCCATCGTGCCCAAGAAGGCGGACACGAAGGAGAAGTACGACAAGGCTCCGGTCGCGCTCGGTCCCTACAAGATCGCCGACTACAAGCCCGGCAAGACCATCAAGCTGGTCAAGAACACCAACTGGGACCCGAAGACCGACGCCGTTCGCCACCAGTACGTGGACGGCTACGACTTCTCCCTCACGATCGACCAGGGCAGCCAGACCAAGCGTCTGATCGCCGACCAGGGCGAGGCCAAGAACGCGATCCAGTTCACGGACTCGGTCGAGCCCACCATGATCAAGGACGTCGTCACCGACGCCTCGGTCAACAAGCGCAGCGTCAAGGGCTACCAGCCCTACGTCTGGCAGATGACCTTCAACCTCGACAAGATGAAGGACAAGCGGGTCCGCGACGCGATCACCCACGCGCTGCCGGCCAAGCAGATGATCGCCGCCGACGGTGGCAAGTACGGCGGTGAGGCGGCCGGCGGTCTGATGGCCCCGACGCTGCCCGGCTTCGACGGCACCTACGACCCGTTCGAGAAGCTGAAGTTCCCGAACGGCAACGTGAAGAAGGCCAAGGAGCTGCTGGAGGAGGCGGGTGTCGCCAAGGGCACCAAGCTGACCTACGCGCACTCCAACACGCCGCGTGGCCAGAAGCAGGCCGTCATCATCAAGAAGAAGCTCGAGGAGATCGGCTTCGACGTCCAGTCGAAGGAGATCGACCGCGCCACCTTCTACACCCAGATCGGTGTCGTCAAGAACGACTTCGACCTGTACATGACCGGCTGGGGCCAGGACTGGCCGTCCCCGTCGACCGTCATCACCCCGGTCTACGACGGCAACCTGATCTACGACGGTGCCTCGAACTACTCGCACATCAATGACGAGCAGGTCAACAAGGGCATCGAAGAGGCCCTGACCATGGAGCCCGAGGCCGCCGCGAAGAAGTGGCAGGAGATCCACAAGCGGATCGTCGAGGAGATCAACCCGGCTGCCCCGGTCTACTACTCGAAGCAGATCCAGCTGTCCGGCTCCAACGTCGGCGGTGTCAAGTACAGCACCGAGTCGAGCTACATCGACATCAACGACCTGTACCTGAAGAAGCCGTAGGACAACAGCCGTAGGGCCGGTCCACAAGACACCGACGGCCCTTGGATGATCCGTGGGGGTGCGCGCCAGGCGGAGCGCGCCCCCACGGGCCCACGTCTCGAACCCCCGCCGCCTTCGTAGAGAGCAGCCTTCCGCGATGCTTCAGTTCCTCATCCGCAGGTTGACCGGCGCAGTAGTGATCATGTTCTTGATCGGTGCGTTTACGTTCTTCCTGTTCTACACAATCCCTCAGGACTTCGCCCAACTTGCCTGCGGCAAGAACTGCACCCCCCAGAACGTCGCGTTGATCCGCGAGAACCTCGGCCTCGACAAGCCGATCACGACCCAGTTCTGGGAGTTCATGGGCGGCATCCTGACCGGCCGGGACTTCGCGACTGGCCACTGCTCCGCTCCCTGCTTGGGCCAGTCGTTCGAGACGCAGGAGTTTGTCTGGGACTCCATCGTCGACCGCTTCCCGCTGACGCTCTCGCTCACCGTCGGTGGCCTGGTCATCTTCCTGACCCTCGGTCTCGGTGCGGGTCTGCTCGCCGCGTGGAAGCGCGGTACCCCGCTCGACCGTCTGGTCAGCGGTGCCTCGATGGTTCTCAGCTCCTTCCAGATCTACTTCCTCGGCCCGATCGTCCTCGGTCTGCTCGTGTACAGCACGGGCTGGCTGGAGAACCCCAAGTACGTGCCCTTCACGGAGGACCCGGCGGGCTGGGCGCTCGGTATGCTGATTCCCTGGCTCGTGATGTCGACCATCTTCACGGCCCAGTACACGCGTATGTCCCGCTCGACGATGATCGAGCAGCTCCAGGAGGAGCACGTCCGTACCGCCCGCGCCAAGGGCATGAAGCAGAGCTACGTATTCTTCCGATATGCCTGGCGCGGCTCGCTCACCCCGATCGTCACCATCCTCGGTATGGACCTCAGCGGTCTGCTCGCGGGTGCGGTCGTCACCGAGTTCACCTTCGACCTGGCGGGCATCGGCCGCCTCGCGGTGAACTCGTCGCTCGGCAAGGACCTGCCCCTGACCATGGGCGTGATGCTGTTCGGCGCGCTGTTCATCCTGCTGCTGAACATCCTCGTGGACCTCGCCTACGCCTACATCGACCCGCGCGTGCGCCTCAGCTAGGAGACCGACCGTGACCACCAAGACCAAGACCGAGGGCGCACCGGCCCCGACCGGGCCGGGGGCCTTCCTCTCGGTTCGCGACCTGCGGGTGCGGTTCTCCACCGAGGACGGCGTCGTCAGCGCGGTCGACGGACTCTCCTTCGATGTCGAGCGCGGCAAGACGCTGGGCATCGTGGGCGAGTCGGGCTCCGGCAAGTCCGTCACCAACCTGACCATCCTCGGGCTGCACAACCGCAAGAGCACCTCCGTCGAGGGTGAGATCCACCTCGACGGCCAGGAGCTGGTCGACGCCTCGGAGAAGGAGCTGGAGAAGATTCGCGGCAACAAGGCCGCGATGATCTTCCAGGACCCGCTGACGGCGCTCTCCCCGTACTACACCGTGGGCCGGCAGATCGCCGAGCCGTACATGAAGCACACCGGCGCCTCCAAGAAGGAGGCGAAGGCGCGGGCCATCGAGATGCTGGCCAAGGTCGGCATCCCGCAGCCCGCCACCCGCTTCAACGACTACCCGCACCAGTTCTCCGGCGGTATGCGCCAGCGCGCGATGATCGCCATGGCGCTGATCTGCGACCCCGATCTGCTGATCGCCGACGAGCCGACCACCGCACTCGATGTGACGGTCCAGGCCCAGATCCTCGACCTGCTCAAGGACCTCCAGCAGGAGTTCGGCTCCGCGATCATCTTCATCACCCACGACCTGGGCGTCATCGCCAATATGGCCGACGACCTGCTGGTGATGTACGCGGGCCGGGCGGTGGAGCGCGGTTCCGTCCGCGAGGTGCTCCAGACCCCCAAGCACCCGTACACCTGGGGTCTGCTCAGCTCGATGCCGCGCCTCACGGGCGACCTCGACGAGCCGCTGGTGCCCATCCCGGGTTCCCCGCCGAGCCTGCTCAACCCGCCCTCCGGCTGTGCCTTCAACCCGCGCTGCGGCTTCAAGGACCAGGTCGACAGCGGACTGTGCACCCAGGACCGACCGCTGCTCGCCACCGGGCGCGCGGCGGCCTGCCACCTGACGCCGGATCAGAAGCAGTCCATCTTCATCGATCAGATCAAGCCCCGGCTGGGCTAGGGAGACGCAGAGACATGAGCGAGAACGTCACTCTGCCTAAGCAGCAGGAATCCAAGGGGCCCGAGAAGCGTGAGCCGCTGCTCACCGTCGAGGGCCTGGAGAAGCACTTCCCCATCTACGGAGGTTTCCCCTTCCGGCGCCAGGTCGGCGCCGTGAAGGCGGTCGACGGGGTCGATCTGACGGTGTACCCGGGTGAGGCCCTCGGCCTCGTCGGCGAGTCCGGCTGTGGCAAGTCCACCACCGGACGACTGGTGACCCGGCTGCTCGAACCGACCGGTGGCAAGATCACCTACGCCGGTCAGGACATCAGCCACGCCGGCCGCAAGCAGCTCGCGCCGATCCGGTCCGAGATCCAGATGATCTTCCAGGACCCCTTCTCGTCGCTGAACCCCCGGCAGACCGTCGGCACCATCATCAAGAGCCCGATGGAGGTCAACGGGATCAACCCGGCCGGCGGCCGGGAGAAGCGGGTCCGGGAGCTGCTGGAGACCGTGGGTCTCAACCCGGAGCACTACAACCGCTTCCCGCACGAGTTCTCCGGCGGTCAGCGCCAGCGCATCGGCGTCGCCCGTGCCCTGGCCCTGGAGCCCAAGCTGATCGTCGCCGACGAGCCGGTCTCCGCGCTCGATGTGTCGATCCAGGCCCAGGTCGTCAACCTCCTCCAGAAGGTCCAGGACGAGCTGGGGATCGCCTTCCTCTTCATCGCCCACGACCTCGCCGTGGTGCGGCACTTCTCGCAGCGCGTGGCCGTGATGTACCTCGGCAAGGTGGTGGAGGTGGCGGACCGCAACTCCCTCTACACCCGCCCCCGCCACCCGTACACCCACGCCCTGCTCTCCGCCGTGCCCGAGGCCGATGTGGACGCGGCGAAGAAGGAGCGGATCCGGCTCTCCGGCGACGTCCCCTCGCCGATCATGCCGCCGTCCGGCTGCCGCTTCCGCACCCGCTGCTGGAAGGCGCAGGAGAAGTGCGCGACGGAGGAGCCGCCGCTGGTGCGGCTCTCCGGCAGCGACGAGGGGCACCTCACCGCCTGCCACTTCCCGGAGGCCCCCTCCATCGAGGCCCGCAAGGAGGACATCGTCCTGGACCCGGCGCTCGCCGCGCTGGAGGACGGTGACCACGGCAAGGACGGCGGCGCCAAGGCCTGACCCCGCCCTTCCCGGACGTCCCCGGCCCGCCCCTCCCGGCGGCCGGGGACGTTCGCGTTCCGGGGCCGGCGTCCGGACCTCCGGAGCGCCCGCACCCCCGCCACCGCGCGGAAAATGCGTTGCGGCCGGGTGCGGCGGCAGCGGACAGTGCGGTGATGGACCTCACGTTGCGACCCGTCGTACCCGCTGACGCCCCGGCCGTCACCCGGCTGCTCAATGCCGTCGATCTCATCGAGGTCGGCCGCGCGGAGACCGACCTGGTCTCCGTGGAGGCCGATCTGAACCACCCCGAGGCCGCCCTCCCGGAGAATTCCTGGCTCGCCGTCCGGGCGGACGGCGAGGCGGTCGCCTATGGACTGATGTGGGACGACTCCGGTGCCGAGCGCATCGACATGGACCAGTACGTCCTCCCCGACCACCAGGACACCGCCGAACGGATGCTGGAGCTGATGCAGGCCCAGGCCGTCCACCGGGCCCGGACCAACGGCGCCGAGCGCGCCGTCGTCCATATGCACCTCAATGTGCGCCCCACCCTGGACACCGAGCTGCTCACCCGGCGCGGCTGGACCACCGTCCGCCGCTACCACGTGCTCACCCGGCCGCTGGCCCCGGCCGCCGACCCGCTGCCCACCGCCCCCGCCGGGCTGACGCTGCGCCCCGCCCGCACCGAGGACGACCGGCGGACCGCCCACGCCCTGGTGGAGGAGACCTTCCTCGACCACTTCGACAACCAGCCCCTGACCTATGAGCAGTGGCTGAACAACCTGGGCGGGCTGGCCGACTGGGAGCGGGTGTGGATCGCCTCCCTCGACGGCGGCCGGGGCGACGCCGCCGTCCTGGTCACCACCAACCACCGGGAGGCATACGCGTGGATCAACACCCTGGGCGTCCGCAAGGAGTTCCGGGGCCAGGGCATCGCCGGGCATCTGCTGCGGCACGCCTTCGGGGTCTACGCGGAGCTGGGCCGGGACTCCATCGGCCTCGGCGTCGACACCGCCAATGAGTCGGGCGCGCTGCGGCTGTACGAGGCACACGGCATGGGGACGCACAGCGCGGTGGACACCTGGGAGGTGACCCTGCCGGTGCCGCCCGTCTCCTGACCCCGCTTCCCGTGGCCCCCGGGCCCCGGTGCCGCCCGTCCCCGGAGCGCGCCCGCCGTCAGCCGTACGGCCGCGCTCCGCGTGCGTACCCCCGTACCCCGGACGACAGTCGGTCCTGAGCGACCGCCGGACGCCAGGGCCGAGCCACGGCCCGCGGGAACCACGGGACACACGGGAGGCACCGCATGCGCCGAACGCCGCGCGTCCGCTGGGCCGCCCCCCTGATGGCCCTGGCACTGGCGGCGACGGCCTGCGGCGGGGGCGCCACCACCACCCAGGGCGTGGTCAGCGCCTCCTGGGGCGACCCGGCCAACCCGCTGGAGCCCGCCAACACCAATGAGGTCCAGGGCGGCAAGGTCCTGGACATGATCTTCCGCGGCCTCAAGCGCTACGACCCGCGGACCGGCGCCGCCCAGGACATGCTCGCCGAGAAGATCGAGACCACCGACTCGATCACCTTCCACATCACCGTCAAGGACGGCTGGACCTTCAGCAACGGCGAGAAGGTCACCGCCCGCTCCTTCACGGACGCCTGGAACTACGGCGCCGACCTCAGGAACAACCAGCGCAACGCCTACTTCTTCGGCTACATCCAGGGGTACGAACAGCTCCACCCCGAGACCGGCGACCCCACCGCCACCACCCTCTCCGGCCTGAAGGTCACCGGGGAGCGGACCTTCACCGTCACCCTCTCCCAGAAGTTCTCCACCTGGCCCGACACCCTCGGCTACGCCGCCTTCGCCCCGCTGCCCCGGGCCTTCTTCGACGACCACGACGCCTGGCTCGCCAAGCCCGTCGGCAACGGCCCGTACACCGTCCACGCCTACGCCCGGGGCTCCGCGATGTCGCTGCGCACCCGGGACGACTACCCCGGCCCCGACAAGGCGCGCAACAGCGGTGTCGACCTGATCGTCTACACCGACAACAACACCGCCTACACCGCCCTGCTCTCCGGCAATCTCGACCTGGTGGACGACGTCCCCGCCGCCCAGCTCAGAAATGTCCACAAGGACCTCGGCGACCGGTACATCAACACCCCCGCCGGGATCATCCAGACCCTCGCCTTCCCCTACTACGACCCGGCGTGGAACACCCCCGACGGCGCCAAGCTGCGCACCGGGCTCTCCCGGGCGATCGACCGGGAACAGATCACCCGGACCATCTTCCGCTCCACCCGTACCCCGGCGAAGGACTGGACCTCACCCGTCCTCGGCCCGGAGGGCGGCTTCAGCGACACCCTCTGCGGCGACTCCTGTGTCTACGACCCCGCCGCCGCCCGCCGGCTGGTCACCGAGGGCGGCGGCATCCCCGGCGGCCGGATGACGATCACGTACAACGCCGACACCGGCTCCCACAAGGAGTGGGTCGACGCCGTCTGCAACAGCATCAACAACGCCCTCGGCAAGGACAGCGCCTGTGTCGGCAACCCCATCGGCACCTTCGCCGACTTCCGCAACCAGATCACCCAGCGCCGGATGAACGGCCCCTTCCGGGCCGGCTGGCAGATGGACTACCCACTCATCCAGAACTTCCTCCAGCCGCTCTACTACACCAACGCCTCCTCCAACGACGGCAAGTGGACCAACCAGGACTTCGACCGTCTGATCGACCGGGCCAACGCCGAATCCGACCCGGCGACCGCCGTCCGCACCTTCCAGCAGGCCGAAGAGGTCGTCCGGGACGAGATGGCCGCCATCCCGCTCTGGTACCAGAACGGCAGCGCGGGCTACTCCCCGCGGATCGCCGATGTGTCGCTCAACCCGTTCAGCGTGCCCGTCTACGACGAGATCACCGTCGGCTGAGCCGTCGATCCGGACCGGGAGGCCCCATGGGACGTTATGTGATCCGGCGTCTGCTCCAGATGATCCCGGTCTTCTTCGGCGCCACCCTGCTGATCTTCCTCATGGTCAATGTGATGGGCGACCCCATCCAGGGACTCTGCGGACAGCGCCAGTGCGACCCGGCCACCGCCGCCCGGCTGCGCCAGGAGTTCGGCCTCGACAAGCCCGTATGGCAGCAGTACCTCACCTATATGGGCCATGTGTTCACCGGCGACTTCGGCACCGCCTTCAACGGGCAGCCGGTCGTCGAGCTGATGGCCGACGCCTTCCCGGTCACCCTCCGGCTCACCCTGGTCGCGATCTTCTTCGAGATCGTCATCGGCATCACCCTCGGGGTCGTCACCGGACTGCGCCGGGGCCGCCCCGTCGACACCTCCGTGCTGCTGCTGACCCTGGTCGTGATCTCCGTACCGACCTTTGTCACCGGGCTGCTGCTCCAGTTCCTCCTCGGCGTGGAGTGGGGGATCATCAAGCCCGCCGTCTCCCCGGCCGCCACCCTCGACGAGCTGATCGTCCCCGGCCTGGTGCTCGCCTCGGTCTCGCTGGCGTATGTCACCCGGCTCACCCGGACCTCCATCGCCGAGAACGTCCGCGCCGACTATGTCCGTACCGCCCGGGCCAAGGGCCTGCCCCGCCGCCGGGTCGTCACCCGTCATCTGCTGCGCAACTCACTCATCCCGGTGGTCACCTTCATCGGCGCCGACATCGGCGCACTGATGGGCGGGGCGATCGTCACCGAGCGCATCTTCAATATCCATGGCGTCGGCTACCAGCTCTACCAGGGCATCGTCCGGCAGAACACCCAGACCGTGGTCGGCTTTGTCACCGTCCTCGTGCTGATCTTCCTGGTGGCGAATCTGCTGGTGGACCTGTTGTACGCCGTGCTCGACCCGAGGATCCGCTATGCCTGAGCCGTCCCCCGACTTCGAGGCGGGGGAGGTCATCGCCGCCACCGGCGCGGGCGGGGGAACCGACCTCGCCATGAGCGAGGCCGAGACCCTTGAGGGCGCGGCGAAGACCCCCGGCGGACCGCTGGGCACGGGGCCCGGCGGTCGGGCCCGCAGCCTCTGGTCCGACGCCTGGCGCGACCTGAGACGGAACCCGGTCTTCCTCATCTCCGGGCTGATCATTCTCTTTCTGCTGGTCATCGCCGCCTGGCCGTCGCTGATCGCCTCCGGGAACCCGCTCCAGTGCGATCTGGCCAAGGCCCAGGAGGGCTCCCAGCCCGGCCATCCCTTCGGCTTCAACGGACAGGGCTGCGATGTCTACACCCGTACGGTCTACGGCGCCCGCGCCTCCGTCACCGTCGGGGTCTGCGCCACCCTCGGGGTCGCCCTGCTCGGCTCCTTCCTCGGCGGGCTCGCCGGATTCTTCGGCGGCGTCGGGGACAGCGTCCTCTCCCGGGTCACCGACATGTTCTTCGGCATCCCCGTCGTCCTCGGCGGACTGGTCCTGCTCTCCGTCGTCACCAGCACCACGGTCTGGCCGGTCATCGGCTTCATGGTGCTGCTCGGCTGGCCGCAGATCTCCCGGATCGCCCGCGGCTCGGTCATCACCGTCAAACAGAACGACTATGTCCAGGCGGCCCGCGCCCTCGGCGCCTCGAACAGCCGGATCCTGCTCCGCCATATCGCGCCCAACGCCATCGCCCCGGTCATCGTGGTCGCGACCATCGCCCTCGGTACCTATATCTCGCTGGAGGCGACCCTCTCCTACCTCGGGGTGGGGCTGAAGCCGCCCACCGTCTCCTGGGGCATCGACATCTCGGCCGCCTCCCCCTACATCCGCAACGCGCCGCACATGCTGCTCTGGCCCGCCGGAGCGCTGGCGATCACCGTGCTCGCGTTCATCATGCTCGGCGACGCGATCCGCGACGCCCTCGACCCCAAACTGCGCTGAGTCACCGCCGTGGAGCCCGCGATGCTGCTGGATGTCAGAGACCTCCATATCGAGTTCCGCACCCGGGACGGTGTGGCCAAGGCCGTCAACGGTGTCGACTACTCCGTGGACGAGGGCCGCACCCTCGCCGTGCTCGGGGAGTCCGGCTCCGGCAAGTCCGTCACCGCCCAGGCGATCATGGGCATCCTGGACGCGCCCCCCGGCCGGATCACCCGGGGCGAGATCCGCTTCCAGGGCCGGGATCTGCTGACCCTCAGCGAGGAGGAGCGCCGCAGGGTCCGGGGCCCCGGGATGGCGATGATCTTCCAGGACGCCCTCTCCGCCCTCAACCCGGTGCTCAGCGTGGGGGACCAGCTCGGCGAGATGTTCATCGTGCACCGGGGGCTCTCCCGGAAGGCGGCCCGCGCCCGCGCGGTCGAGCTGATGGAACGGGTGGGCATCCCGGGCCCCGCGGAACGGGTGCGGCAGTACCCCCACCAGTTCTCCGGCGGGATGCGCCAGCGGATCATGATCGCGATGGCGCTCGCCCTGGAACCCGCCCTGATCATCGCCGACGAGCCGACCACCGCCCTCGATGTCACCGTCCAGGCCCAGGTCATGGAGTTGCTCGCGGAGCTCCAGCGGGAACTGGGCATGGGGCTGATCCTCATCACCCACGATCTGGGTGTGGTCGCCGATGTCGCCGACCGGATCGCGGTGATGTACGCGGGCAGGATCGTGGAGACCGCCCCCGTCCACGCCATCTACCGGTCTCCCGCGCACCCGTACACCCGAGGGCTGCTGGAGTCCATCCCACGGCTGGACCAGAAGGGACGGGAGCTGTTCGCGATCAAGGGGCTGCCCCCCAATCTGATGGACATCCCCGCCGGCTGCGCCTTCCATCCGCGCTGTCCGCTCGCGCGGGCGGTGTGCCGTACGGACGAACCACCGCTGTACGAGGTGGAGCCGGGCCGGGCCAGCGCCTGCCACTTCTGGCGGGAGACCCTCCAGGGCGCGGGCGGCCCCGGCGACGGTGCTTCCGGTACGGGGAGTTCCGGTACGGGGGGCCCCGGCGACGGTGCTTCCGGTACGGGGAGTTCCGGTACGGGGGGCTCCGCCGCCGATGGCTCCGGTACGGGGGGCTCCGACGCGGGCGGCTCCGGCGACGGTGAGGGTGGGGAGCGGTCCGATGGCTGAGGCGATCCTGGAGGTCCGCGACCTGGTCAAGCACTACCCGCTCACCCGGGGCATCCTCGTCAAGAAGCAGATCGGCGAGGTCAAGGCGGTCGACGGCGTCGATCTCGACCTCACCGCCGGACGGACCCTCGGCATCGTGGGGGAGTCGGGCTGCGGCAAGTCCACCCTCGCCCGGATGCTGGTCCAGCTGGAACACCCCACCGCCGGGACCATCCGCTACCAGGGCGAGGACATCACCCGGCTCTCCGGGCGCGCCCTCAAACGCGTCCGCCGCAATATCCAGATGGTGTTCCAGGACCCGTACACCTCACTCAACCCCCGGATGACCGTCGGCGACATCATCGGCGAGCCGTACGAGATCCACCCGGACGCGGCCCCCCGGGGCGACCGGCGCCGCAGGGTGCGGGAGCTGCTCGATGTGGTCGGGCTCAACCCGGAGTACATCAACCGCTATCCGCACCAGTTCAGCGGCGGTCAGCGGCAGCGCATCGGGATCGCCCGGGGGCTGGCGCTCAACCCCGAGATCGTCGTCGCCGACGAACCCGTCTCCGCGCTCGATGTCTCCGTCCAGGCCCAGGTCATCAATCTGCTCGCCCGGCTCCAGCGGGAGTTCTCCCTCACCCTGGTCTTCATCTCCCACGATCTGTCGATCGTCCGCCATATCTCCGACCGGGTCGGGGTGATGTATCTGGGGCGGGTGGTGGAGCTGGGGAGCGATGCGGAGATCTACGACCATCCCACCCACCCGTACACCCAGGCGCTGCTCTCGGCGGTGCCGGTGCCCGACCCGGAGGCGCGGGAGCACCGGGAGCGCATCCTGCTGGGCGGGGATGTCCCCTCACCCACCCATGTCCCCTCGGGGTGCCGCTTCCGTACCCGCTGCTGGAAGGCGCGGGAGCGGTGCGCGCTGGAGGTGCCGCTGCTGGAGGTGCCCGCCGAGTACCGGATCTGGACGGGGCCGGCCCGTCATCCGTCGGCCTGTCACTTCGCCGAGGAACGCCAGGTGGTGCCGCCGGCCGAGCCGGGGCCCGGGCCCGGGTCCGGGTCCGCGTCCGGGGACGGATGAGCGGAAGGCGTTAACGCGGGGGCAACGTGACCGTCGCGATTCCGATATACGGACGGGAGAGGGTGACGAACGTACGGCCGTGCGGGTGCCGTAGACCGGACGGGGCCCAACGGGGCCGCCGTCCGGTCACCCGCGCACCCGGGGTCCCAGGCGGTGGTACCGGCCTTCGGTCAGGCGGTGGTGCCGGCCTCCGGCGCCGGGTCGGGCGTCCGGGCGGTCAGCGTCCGCTGGAGGAAATCCACCTGCAACAGCAGCAGATTCTCGGCGACCTGCTCCTGCGGGGTCATATGGGTCACCCCGCTCAGCGGCAGCACCTCGTGCTCCCGCCCCGCCGCCAGCAGCGCCGACGACAGCCGCAGGGTGTGGGCCACCACCACATTGTCGTCCGCCATACCGTGGATCAGCATCATCGGGCGCGCCGGATTCTCCACCCCCACCAGCCCGTCCTCGGTGACCAGGGAGTTGTGCTCGTACACCGCCGGCTGCTCGGCGGGATCCCCCAGATAGCGCTCGGCATAGTGGGTGTCGTACATCCGCTGATCCGTGACGGGTGCGCCGACGATCGCCGTATGGAAGACATCCGGCCGCCGCAGTACGGCCAGCCCCGCCAGATAGCCACCGTAGGACCAGCCCCGGATCCCGACCCGGTCCAGATCCAGGGGAAAGGATCCGGCCAATGCGTGCAGGGCCTCGATCTGGTCGTCCAGGGTGCGGGTGAGATCATCGCGGATTGACTTCTCCCAGGCGGGAGAGGGCCCGGGAGTGCCCCGGCCGTCGGCGATGACCACGGCGAACCCCTGGTCCGCGAGGAACTGCGGGGTGAGATAGATGTTCTGCGCGGCGAGCACCCGGCGTGCGTGCGGCCCCCCGTAGGGGTCCATCAGCACCGGAAGCGGCCCGTCCGACTCCTGGTAATCCCTCGGCAGCAGCACCGCGCAGGGGATGTTCCGTACCCCCGCCGTCCGGATGTGCGGGGTGGCGTGCAGGACCGGGTGCTCCGCGTACGAGGGGATCCGGGCGACCACCTCCCCCGCGCGCAGCACCTCCACCGTCGTACCGCTGATGTCGAGCCGGGCGGAGGAGAGGACCGTCACCCCGCCGCCGCGCACCGCGCTGTGCACCCCGGCGCCCCGGGAGACCCGCTCCACCCCGTGTTCGCCCACCCGGAGGACATGGATCTCGCCGATCTCCGGATCGGCCGCCCCGGCCCCCGCCGCCGCGGTGATCAGCACATCGTCGGCGCCCACATCGAGCACCGCGTGCACCTGGAGGGTGTCGTCCGTCAGGGCGCGGTCCCCGACGGCGAGCACCCGGGCGCCGCTCTCGTCGGTGATCCGCACCAGCTCACCGCCGGGTGTCCGGACGGGCACCCCGGCGAAAAGTTCCAGCCAATCCTGATCTTCCTCGATCCGCAGGGTGCGGGTGGCGCCGGTCTCCGGGTCGACCGTCAGATACCGCTGGGTCCGCTGGTCACGGCTCTGGACCAGCAGCAGCGGAGCCCCCGCCGACGACCAGTGGACCCGGCTCAGATAGGGATGGGCCGCACGGTCCCAGACCACCTCGGTGCGCTCGCCCTCCAGGGTGATCAGGAAGAGCCGCACCTCGGCGTTGGCGGTGCCCGCCGCCGGGTACGCCACCTGCCGGGGCTCCCGCTCCGGGTGGGCCGGGTCCGAGATCCACCACCGCCGCACCTCGCTCTCGTCCACCCGGGCCACCAGCAGCCGGTCGGATTCGGGGGACCACCAGAAGCCCCGGTTGCGGCCCATCTCCTCGGCGGCGACGAACTCGGCCAGGCCATAGGTGATCCGGTCGCCCTCCGGCTCGGCGAGCGCCCGGTCGTCGCCGTCCCCCGCCGTGGTGGTGACCCGCAGCGCCCCCTCGGCGGCGAAGGCGACATACCGGCCGTCGGGGGAGGGGCGCGGATCGACGACCGGCCCCCGCGCCGCCCGTTCCCGTACCGTCCCGCTCCGCAGATCCGCCGTGAACAGACGGCCGGAGAGGGTGAAGGCGGCCAACTCGGCGGCGGCGTCCACCGCGTAGCCGACGATGCCGGAACCGCCCTCCCTGGCCCGCTCCCGCCGGGCGTGCTCCTCGGGCGCCAGGTCCTCGTCGGCCCCGTTCAACAGCGTTTCGGGGTCGGCCACCAGCCGCTCCCCGGGGCCGTTCGGCCCGTTGTCCAGATCCAGTACCCAGAGGCGTCCATTCCGGTCGACACCGGACGCCGTTCTGAGGAAAATCACTCGCGAGCCGTCCGGCGCGACCGTGAACAACCGTGGGGCGCCGAGGGTGTAGCGCTGGGTCCGGGCGTATTGACGGGGGAAGGAGAGCTGTGTCGTGGTGGCCATGCGACCGAACCTAGCGGTCGTGCGCCCCCGTGTGCTGCTGTGCACCGATCAATGCGTTCGTACGGATAGTTATGATCCCTAGCGCGAGGTGGGTAGGAACCATCTGGCCCAGGCAAGCTGCCCGTCCCGACCGAATTTCTGTGGAGGTGAACCGCCGTGGCACTCTCCATTTCGGTGGTGCTGCTGTTGGCAATCATCGTCTTCCTGCTGATCCGGAAGTCCGGGCTCAAGGGAGGGCATGCCGTTGTCTGCATGCTGCTCGGTTTCTATCTCGCCAGCTCCTCGCTCTCACCGACCATCAACGACCTGACCAACAACGTGGCGGGGATGATCGGCGACTTCAAGTTCTGACGCGCTGACGTTCTGACGCGCTGACGTGCTGACCCGGGGCGCGGAAGGCCACCGCCGGGCCCGTGCGCGGGTGCGGCCGTATCGCCGGGGTGAGGGCCCGGGGCGGCCGGCCGCTCACCGGGCCGCCGGGGCCCCGCCCGGGGAGGGCGCCCCCGGGCCCGTGTGATCGCGGGCCCGCCGAACCGCCTCCATGGCACCCCCTTGCCTCGTAGGCTGTCCGCATGAAGGATCTCTCCGTCCGTCGTCTGCTCCTGGTGCACGCGCACCCGGACGACGAATCGATCAACAACGGCGCGACGATGGCCCTGTACGCCGGCGTCGGCGCCCAGGTGACCCTGGTGACCTGCACCCTGGGCGAAGAGGGCGAGGTCATCCCGCCGGGACTCGCCCATCTCGCCCCGGACCGCGAGGACCGGCTCGGCCCCCACCGGGTGGGGGAGCTGGCCTCGGCGATGAAGGAACTGGGCGTCGGCGACCACCGCTTCCTCGGGGGCCCCGGCCGGTTCCGGGACTCCGGGATGATGGGGGTGGAGCAGAACCACCGGCCGTCGGCGTTCTGGCGCACCCCGGTGGACGAGGCGGCCGGCCACCTTGTGGAGATCATCCGTTCGGTGCGTCCCCAGGTCCTGGTGACCTATGACCCCGACGGGGGATACGGCCACCCCGACCACATCCAGACCCACCGGGTCGCCATGCGCGCCGCCGAACTGGCCGCCGAGCGGGCCTACCGCCGCGATCTGGGCGAACCGCACACCATCGCCAAGATCTACTGGAACCGGGTGCCCCGGTCGGTGGCGGAGGAGGGCTTCGCCCGGCTGCGCGCCGAGGCGCTGCCCGGCGGTCCGGCGGTCGGGGTGATCGAGGATGTGCCGGGGGTCGTGGCGGACGCCCGTATCACCACGGAGATCGACGGTTCGGCGGTCGCCGGGCGCAAGGCGGCGGCCATGCGCGCGCACGCCACCCAGATCACCGTGGACGGGAGCGCCTTCCTCCTCTCCAACCATCTGGTCCAGCCGCTCTTCACCACCGAGTACTACGAGTTGGTCCAGGGTGCGCCGGGCGCACCCGAGGGGGAGCGCGAGCGCGATCTGTTCGCCGGGATCCCCGGGGTGCCGCCGCTCCCGGACGGACCGGTCGCCAGTACGGATGAAACAGATGAAATGGATGAATCCGGGGGCGATACGGGTGGACCGGCCGCCGGTGTGACGGATGGGGCGGGGGCCGCCCGATGAGCGGGACCACCACCCCCGGCGCCGGGGCCGTGCGCCCCGCGCGCGCCGTACGCCCCGCCACCGTCGCCGCCTGGCTGCTCCTCGCCGTCCTGGGCGCGGCCGTCGGTGTCGCCGGGTCCCTGGTCCAAGGCGCCTGGTTCCCCGGGGGGTTGCTTCTCGCGCTGCTCGGCACCACCGGACTCTTCCTCGGCGCCGGGCGGGCCCTGGGCGGCCAGCTCCCGGTGGTGGCCGCCGCCGTGGGCTGGCTGATCACCGTGGTGCTGCTGAGCATGGGACGGCCGGAGGGCGACGGTGTTCTCGCCGCCGGGATCGGGTCGATCCTCTATCTGATCGGCGGGATGGTTCTCGCTGTGATGTGTGCCACGATGGCGCGGCCCGCGCAACCGGGCGACACTCCCGCCCGACTTGACAGATAGGGGACACGCGGGGACCCCGGCGGGCACCGGGCCCCGAGGCCCCCTAGGGTGGGTCGGCATGGACGGGGCCACGCCCCGTACCGGCGTGCCCGTACCGTCGACACGGTGACGCTCCGCCCGTCGCGGAGTACCTGTCCCTGGCGGCCAGTATGGTGGTGCGCGCCGCCGAGCCGCCCCCAGTAGTAGCTATCCAGTAAGAGACGGGTGGCGGAGCCAACCGGGAGAACCTGCCTTGAGTCGTGAAACTGACAGTTCGTCCTCCGGCCCCCAGGGGCGTGGAGCCGCGTATCCCTCGGGGACACAGCCGTACGGGTCACGCCAGTATCCGTCCCCCCACCCGGCGCAGGACGCTTCCGAGGGGACGGCGGCCGGTGCCGCCGACGGACCGGGCGGTGCCCGGTCCGCATCCGAGCCCAGGACCGAGACGACGCTGACCACCCGTGTGCGGATCAACATCCCCGGGTCGCGGCCGATTCCGCCCCTGGTGATGCGGAAGCCCGTGGGCGAGGAGAAGGCGTCGGGGCCCGCCGCGCGGGTCGAGGCCGATGTGGAGCGTACGGCCGCGATGCCGGTGATCGGAGAGGCTCCGGCCCCCGCTCCGGCGGACGGTCCGCACGCCGCGCAGGAGCGGTCCCCGGCCAACGACTGGTTCGCTCCCCGCAAGGGGGCGTCCCAGGGTGCCGGTATTCCGCTCGCCGACCCGCCGGGCCAGCAGCAGGGGCCGTCGGTCCCGCCGGGGCATTCGGGGACGAACGGGGCGGGTTTCGCCGCGCCCGCTCCCGGTGCGCCGGGCCCCCTGGGCGATCCCCTGAGCGACCCCCTGGCCGGACCGAACCCCCTTGCTGACCCTCTGGGCGACCCCCTGACCGGACCGGGTGTCCCCGGGAACGGCCAGGGCGGGTCCGAGGTGCCGGGGATGCCGTACTTCTCCGACGCGCCGCAGCCGTCCCCGGCCGACCGGCTCGGTGACCCGGGGGCCCCGCACAGCGCGCTCAGCGATCTGACGGGCGGGCCCGCCCTGGGCTCCGGCCCGGACACCACGGGCTTCGGCGCCACCCGGCCGGGGCAGCCCGCCGGTGGTCCCGGCGTCCACGGCGGGCCGGGCGCCGGTGCCGCCGAGCCGTCCGGGGCCACCTCCGGACCGGTGAAGGGCAGCATGCCGATCCGTCAGCGGATGGGCGCGGGCGCCTCCGCGACCGGTGCGGCGGCGGGCGCGTCCCTCGCCTCCCCGGCCACCGCGGCACCGTCCGCCCCGGCGGGTACGGGTCTCCCGGGCGGGGCCCCGGGCCCCTCCGGCGGTCTCGGCGGCGCGGGCATCTCCTCCGGCGCGGACGCGTTCGGCGGCGGCCCCGCCGGTGCTCCCGGTGGCAAGCGTGGCCCCGCCGGTGCGCCCGGCGGTACGGGTGGTCCCGGCGGCTCCGGTCGCCCCGGCGGCCCTGGTGGCCCCGGTGCCCCCCAGGGCGAGCGGCCCCGGGCCGCCGCGCCCCGGCTCTCCGACGACACCGCCGTGCTGACCCCGCAGAAGCCGATCCCGGCCCCGGGCGCCCCCGGTGCCGACGGCCAGGTCTCCGGTGACACGCTCACCAGCGGTATCCCCCCGGTGCCCGCCGACGGCGGCCCGGCGGGCCCGCACGGCCCCCGTGCCGCGGGCGACCGTCCCGCAGGATTCCCGGGCGGCCCCGGCGGCCCCGGCGGCCCCGGTGGTCCCGGCGCGCCCTCGGGTCCCGGCATGGCCTCGGGCGGCACCCCCGCCGCCCCCAAGCCGCAGCCCGGTGCGCTGGACGCGCTGCCCGCCGCGCCCCGCCCCCCGCAGCCGGCCAAGAAGAAGGGCCGCTCCAAGCTGGTCCTCCTGGCGGTCGCCGGGATCGGTCTCGCCGGTGTCGCCTATGGCGCCGGTCTGCTGCTGAACCACTCCGAGGTGCCCAAGCGGACCACCGTCCTCGGGGTGGACATCGGCGGCGGCACCAAGGAACAGGCCGTCGTCAAGCTGGAGAAGGAGCTGGGCAAGCGCGCGGCCACCCCGCTCCAGCTCTCGGTGGGCGGCAAGAAGGAGACGCTGGCGCCGGACAAGGCGGGGCTGCTCCTCGACGGTCAGGCCACCGTACGCAAGGCGGCCGGCAGCGACTACAACCCGGTCTCGGTGATCGGCTCCCTCTTCGGCGGTCAGCGGGTCGTGGAGCCCGTGATCCCGGTGGACGAGGAGAAGCTCCGTGTCGCCCTCGGCGATCTCGCGGGCGAGTCGGGCTCGGCGGTCGAGGGAACGATCACCTTCGCATCCGGCAAGGCCACCGCCGTGCCCGGCAAGGCGGGGCAGGCGCTGGACGTCGACCGCTCGATGCTGTCGGTGAAGGACGCCTATCGCGCCCAGGTGGAGACCGGCAGGCCCAAGGTGGTCACGCTGCCCGTGGTGAAGCGGGAGCCGACCGTCGGACAGGCCGAGCTGGACCGGGCGATGAAGGAGTTCGCGGAGCCCGCGATGTCCGGCACCATCACCGTGCGGGCGGGTGGCCGGGAGATCCCGCTCGGCCCCATCTCGCTGCCGAAGATCCTCTCCATGAAGGCCGTGGACGGGAAGCTGGTCGAGGTCTACGACAAGGAGGCCATCACCGAGGTGGCCGGGACGCTCTTCGCCGGAGTGATGATCACCAAGGGCGACGGCAAGCAGCACCAGCTGAGCGCGGACGACATCGCCCAGGCGATGGGACCGGCGCTGCGGGGCAAGACGCCCGCGGAGCGGATCGTGGACATCGAGCTGGAGTGACCCCCGGCGCGGCCCCGGCGGGCCGTGTCAAGCGCGCGACGCCTCGTTCACCCCCTTTCGGGCGAACGGGGCGTCGTTCGCTTTCCGGGCCCGGGCCGGAGCCGCGACCCCGGAGGTGCCGCACCCGGGGTGCCGCCCCGGAGCCGCCGCCCCGGAGGCGCTCCGCACGGGCCGCCGGTCGCCCACGGGTCCACGGTCCGCCGCCGTACGGTCAGTTGAGCATCGCGCGGGCGGCCCGCGCCCGGCCCCGGAGGGTTCTCGCGGTCGCGGGCTCGACCGCCTCCACCACATCCGCGTACGCCTCCAGCTCCACCGCCCCGGTGAGGAAGTCGCCCCGCTGGACGAGCAGCTGGGCGCGCTCGTACCGGAGGTTCGCCGGGTGCGAGGGCAGCAGCAGCGACAGCTCGACCGCCCGGAGCGCCACCGCCGACTGCTCCGGCCGGGCCGCGGCCCAGGCGCGGATGTTGTTCAGGATCCGCAGCACCACGTCGAGGGTGCTCGCGGGGGCGAACGCCGAGGGCTCCAGGGGAGCCCCGGCCGTCCGGGCGACCAGGTGGTCGGCCTCGGCCCCGGTCAGCGGCCGGCCGCCGGCGAAAGGGTCGGCGAGCACCCGCTCGGGGTGGTCCGGGTCGCCGAGGCCGACCACGAAGTGACCCGGCAGGGCCACCCCGTAGGCGGGCGCCCCGGCCCGCCGGGCGACCTCTATCCAGACCACCGAGAGCAGGATCGGCAGGCCCCGGCGGCGGCGCAGCACCTCGGGGAGGAGGGAGGAGTCCAGCCGCTGGTAGTCGGCGGGGGTGCCGTGGAAGCCGCACTCCTCGCCGAGGAGCGCGGCCAGCGCATCCGCCCAGCCGCCGGGGGTCTTGCGGCCGTAGGGCAGCAGCCCGGCGAGCCGGTCCAGCTCGATCTCGGCGGCGTCCAGGGCCGCGTCGTCCTGGGCCGGGTCGGCGACCGCGGCCAGCAGCAGACAGAGCCGGGCGAGGTCGGGGCGTTCCGACCGTGCTTCGTCGGCGAAGCGCTCCCGGTGTCCGGAGGAGTCGTTGTGCATAGGCCACTCGTACCCGTCTGTCGGTGTCCGTCCACCGATGGCCGCCGGGGAGCGCCCCCGGTGGCCACCGTCGTGCCCGCGGTCGCCCGCCGGCCGGTCAGGGCGCCAGGTAGTAGTGGTAGTGGTGGTGCGTGGTGAAGCCCAGCCGGTCGTAGAGCGCGCGCGCCCCCTCATTGTCCGTCTCGACCTGGAGCCAGGCGGCGGAGGCCCCCTCCGCCAGGGCGCGGCGGGCGAGTGCGGTCGTCATGGCCCCGGCGAGGCCCTGACGGCGGAGGGCGGGATCGACCTCCAGGGCCATGAAACCGGCCCAGCGGCCGTCGACCGCGCAACGGCCGATCGCGGCCGGCACCTCCCCCCGGTCCTCCCCCTGGCCTTTCCCCCGGCCCTCCCCCTGGCCTTTCCCCCGGCCCTCCCCTTCGCCCTTCCCCTCGCCCGCCACCGAGGCGAACCAGAGCGAGGGTCCGCCGCCGAGGACCGCCCGTATCGAGGCGGTGGCGCCGGCGGTGCCCCGGTAGCGCTTCAACCAGGCGTCGTCGAAGGAGCGGTCCAGCGCCACCCGGGAGACATCGGCGTCCCGGTCGGCGAGCGGGGCCAGTGAGGCGATACGGAACTCGACGGAGACCTCGCGCCGCCAGCCGCGCTCCTCCAGCGCCGCGCAGAGCGGCTCCTGGGTCCCGGCGGCGCCGGTGGCGGCGTGGATCCGGGCGGGCAGTCCCCGTTCGCCGTACCAGTCGACGACCCGGGAGAGCGCCTCGTCCAGGGGGAGGCCGGGATCGCCGGAGGTGAGGGCGGAGTTGGCCCGGCGGGTGAAGCCCCCGGCGGCACGGAGTTCCCACTCCCCGACACGGGTGCGCTCCTGGGGCGGCCAGGCGCGGTCGGCGGCCCGGCTCAGCTCCCGGAAATCCGCGGCGGGCCCCCGTCGGCGGGCGGGTGCGGGGGGCACCACTTTCCCCGCTACCAGGGACGCCTCCGCGACGGGGACGGTCTCGCCACTCTTTCGTGTGATCAGCAGCACACCGTTGTCCCAGGATGTGAGCACCCCGACGGTGTCGGTGAACCGCTCGCCCTCGCCCCCCGGAGCCGTCAGTCGCCGGATTGATACCCGTTTGCCCACGTCATGGGCGGTGATTCGGACTTCGAGCCGTCCTGCGCCGGTGAATTCCACAGCTCCGCGAGCCCCTCCTGTTCGGATCGTCCTCAGGAACGGAGATACTAGGGGTGGGCATCGACGACGCCGCGCTCCCGCGCACAGCAGCCCTACCGAGGAGGAACGACAGCGTGACCTACGTCATCGCGCAGCCTTGTGTCGACGTCAAGGACAAGGCATGCATCGAGGAGTGCCCCGTCGATTGCATCTACGAGGGCAACCGGTCCTTGTACATCCACCCGGACGAATGCGTCGACTGCGGTGCCTGTGAGCCGGTCTGCCCCGTTGAGGCGATCTTCTACGAGGATGACACCCCGGAGGAGTGGAAGGACTACTACAAGGCGAATGTCGAGTTCTTCGACGAGCTCGGTTCGCCCGGTGGCGCCTCCAAGCTCGGCCTGATCGAGCGGGACCACCCCTTCATCGCCTCCCTGCCGCCGCAGGGCTAGTCCACCGGGCTCTGCCCCGGGGCTGCCGGCCGGCGGCCCCGGAGGGCGGAGTCCCGCAGCAGCCCTCCCGGCCCCTGGTGCCGGTGCCGCTCCCGGTCCCGTACGGTCGTCGTCCGTACGGGACCGCCGTGGTTCGGGGGCTCCCCCGCGCGCCCCGCGCGCGCTGTCCTGTGCCGGACGGGTGTCCGGGCCGGTGCGGCCCGGGTCCGTCCCCCGCCCCCGGTGATCCAGCCCGGTGACAAGAACCGGCGACAAGAACCGGTGACAAGAAAGAGAAAGCCCGTGTCCGCAGTCTCCGCCCGTCTGCCCGTCTTCCCCTGGGACAAGCTGGAGCCCTACAAGGCGACGGCCGAGGCCCACCCGGACGGCATCGTGAACCTCTCGGTGGGTACGCCGGTGGACCCCGTCCCGGAACTGATCCAGCGGGCCCTGGTCGACGCCGCCGACTCGCCGGGCTACCCCACGGTGTGGGGCACCACCGCACTGCGGGACGCGCTCGCCGGCTGGGTGGAGCGCCGGCTGGGCGCCACCGGCGTCGGCCACCGCCAGGTGCTGCCGGTCGTCGGCTCCAAGGAGCTGGTGGCCTGGCTCCCCACCCAGCTGGGTCTGGGCGCGGGCGACCGGGTCGCCTACCCCCGGCTGGCGTATCCGACGTACGAGGTCGGCGCGCGGCTCTGCGGGGCGACCCCGGTGGTCTACGACGACCCCACCGAGCTGGACCCGGCGGGGCTGCGGCTGCTCTGGCTCAACTCGCCGTCCAACCCCACCGGGCGGGTGCTCGGCAAGGACGAGCTGACCCGGATCGTCGCCTGGGCGCGCGAGCACGGCGTGCTGATCTTCAGCGATGAGTGCTATCTGGAGCTGGGCTGGGAGGCGGAGCCGGTCTCGGTCCTCGACGCCGAGGTCTGCGGTGGCTCGTTCGAGGGTCTGGTCGCCGTCCACTCGCTCTCCAAGCGCTCCAATCTGGCGGGGTACCGGGCCGCCTTCGTCGCCGGGGACGAGCGGGTCCTCGGTGAGCTGCTCCAGATCCGCAAGCACGGCGGAATGATGGTCCCGGCGCCCGTCCAGGCGGCCACGGTCGCCGCCCTCGGGGACGACGCGCACGTCGCGGAGCAGCGGGTCCGTTACGCGGCCCGCAGGGCGGCGCTGCGGGGGGCCCTGGCGGGCCATGGCTTCCGGATCGAGCACAGCGAGGCGAGCCTGTATCTGTGGGCGACGCGGGACGAGCCGTGCTGGGAGACGGTGGCGCACCTGGCGGAGCTGGGCATTCTGGTGGCGCCCGGTGACTTCTACGGCACGGCGGGGGAGCGCTTCGTCCGGGTCGCGTTCACGGCGACCGACGAGCGGGTCGACGCGGCGGTCAAGCGCCTCGGCGGCTGATCCCGGCCGGGGCGCGGCCCCGGGGACGAACAGGGCTCTGGGCCCGGAGGCGATGGCTTCCGGGCCCAGAGCCGTTCACCGGGGGCCTGCCGGAATCGCTGGATCCGGGGCCGGTGCCGGTGGCGGGGGGTCGGTGGAGCAGGGATGCGGGGATACGGAGGGTACGGGGGTACGCGCCGGTCAGCGCAGCGGCAGGGTCTGGGCCGGGACGGCACCGGTGGGCAGCCCGCCGAGCAGCGCGCCGCCCGCGGGAGCGCCCTTGCCGAGGGTGCCGGTGGCGGTGTTCGCGGCGTCGCCGATGACGGTCCCGGCGGTGCCCGCGGTGTCGCCCGCGGCCTTCTGGGCGGCGGGGGCCGCGGTGCCACCGGCGCCGCCGACCGCCTTGCCGGCGGCCGGGACGGCCTGCTCGACGGCGCCGCCGCCGGTGTTTCCGGCCAGCTCGGTGGCCTGCCGGGCGGCGCCGTCCACGGTGCCGCCCAGGTTCTGGCCGTCCATGGCGGAGACGGCGCCCAGCGGGTTGGACTCCTGGAGGTCCACGGCGCTTGCGGAGCCGGCCGCACCGACCACGGGGCTTGCGCCCGCCGCGACGATCAGCGCGGCACGGGCGATCCGACGGGTCAGGGGGAGGGACATTTTGCTCCTTGAGACAAGAGGTGAGACAACAGGGACTGGTCTGTCGTCCGAAGCGGCTCCGGCTTCCGGGGGACGCCGGTCCGGGTGCTCGGACGCAGTGACAACCGCTCGGGGGGCCGGGGAAGTTGCGGTGCGCCAAGGTAAAGAGTTGGTAATGCGTCGCATTATCAGACCCGGATAAAAATGGGCATAAGTGTCCGACTCCCTGGCCATGGAGAAACGTCACCCCGCAAGGTGCGCCCGGTTTCCGGGGCCGGGGGGCGGGCCGGGGCCCCGGACTCCGCCGGGCCGGGGCACACTCCCTCTCCGGGGGGAGCCGTCGTACAGGGATGCGATGCGGTTCGGTCTACGGTTCGGTCCGATCCGCGAAGCGGCGCCCCGTGACACGCTTCGGCCCGGTCGGCCCGGTCGGTCGGCTCGGCCGGTTCAGCCCGCGACGCGCAGCCGTACGGTGTTCCGGTCCTCGTCCACCGTCGCGGCGGCCGGGCGCCAGCCCGCGCGGGCGTCGTCCCCGCTCCAGACCCGTCCGGCGTACCCCACCTCGGCGATCCGCAGACCGTCCGCGCGGGCCACCGCCCAGTGCGCCAGCTCCCAGCCGCGCCGGGTGCCCGCCCCGTCCCGTCCACCGCCGTCCCGTCCGCCGCTGTCCCGGGGCGCGGCCCGCCCCGACACACCGCCCGCCGGGCGCTCCCCGTCCGGGGCGGGCACCCGCAGAACGATCTCCCGCGCCGGGGTCCCGCCGCCCGGCCCCGGGGCGCCCTCCGGCAGCACCTCGCGGCCGAACTCCCGTACCAGCTCCCGCCGTACCTCCGCCGGGTCGCCCGCCCCCGCCGGGGCCGCCGGGACACAGCTCAGCGAGGCCGCCGTGCGCCCCGTGAGGGCCGCCGCCAGCAGGGCGGCGTCCGGCTCGTGCTTCGCGTACGCCTGCGGGAAGCCACTGCGCTGGACCCGCTGGGCGGCCACCGTCAGCGGCAGCCGCGAATACCCCGGGACCTCGGCGAGACCCTCGTAGAACCTCCCCGCCGAGTACACCGGGTCCTGGATCTGCCGGGCCGTCCCCCACCCCTTGGACGGCCGCTGCTGGAACAGCCCCAGCGAATCCCGGTCGCCGTACGCGATGTTCCGCAGCGCCGACTCCTGGAGCGCGGTCGCCAGCGCGATGGTGACCGCGCGCTCCGGCAGCCCCCGGGTGGTGCCCACGGCCGAGATCGTCGCCGCGTTCGCCGCCATCTCCGTGCTCAGCCCATAGCGCGGGGCGCCGTCGCCGGGCCCGCCGCGCACCACACAGCGCGGTGACCCGGTGTCCGAATAGTGCTGCATCGCGAGATAGCCGGAGAGCGCCAGCAGCGCGGTGAGCGCGGCCGTGTACCGCAGCCGACGGCTGCGCCGGGGGGTGGGGACGGTCTCGGGCACGCTGCCACCGTACAAGGGACGTACCCGGAAGCCGGCACCGTACGGCGAGGTCGCCGGGGGTACGGCCGCCCCCCACCGGCGCCCCCGCCGCCGTGCCCCGCTGGGGAGCCGCCCGGCGCCCGGGTGTGCCGCGCGGAGCCCCGTACCGCCCCGTACAGCCCCTCCTGTGGCGCGGACACCGCACCCACCGGCTGTCCGGAAGTGGCGGTGCGCGGGCGCCCCGGACGGCCCCGACAGGCCGTCCTGGGCCCGCGCTAGGGTCGAGGTCATGCCCCACAACGAGCTGGACCTCACTCTGGACGGGCCCGCGCTCACCGCCGCGCTGGTCGACTTCCCCTCCGTCAGTGGCGAGGAGAAGCCCCTGGCGGACGCCATCGAGCGGGCCCTGCGCGCCCTGCCCCACCTCAGGGTCGACCGGCACGGCAACAATGTCGTCGCCCGTACCGACCTCGGCCGCGCCGAGCGGGTCGTCCTCGCCGGACACATCGACACCGTGCCCATCGCGGACAATGTGCCCTCCCGGCTCGACGCCGAAGGGGTGCTCTGGGGCTGTGGCACCAGCGACATGAAGTCCGGTGTCGCCGTCCAGCTGCGGATCGCCGCCACCGTGCCCGCGCCCAACCGCGACCTCACCTTTGTCTTCTACGACAACGAGGAGGTCGCCGCCGACCTCAACGGTCTCGGGCATGTCGCCGCGGCCCACCCCGACTGGCTGGCCGGGGACTTCGCCGTCCTCCTCGAACCCTCCGACGGCGAGGTCGAGGGCGGCTGCCAGGGCACCCTCCGGGTCCGGCTGCGGACCGCCGGGGAGCGCGCCCACTCCGCCCGGAGCTGGATGGGGTCCAACGCCATCCACGGGGCGGCCCCGGTCCTCGCCCGGCTCGCCGCCTATGAGCCCCGCCGGCCCGTCATCGACGGCCTGGAGTACCGCGAGGGGCTCAACGCCGTACGGATCGAGGGCGGCGTCGCGGGCAATGTCATCCCCGACGAGTGCGTCGTCGTCGTCAACTACCGCTACGCCCCCGACCGCTCCGAGGCCGAGGCGCTCGCCCATGTCCGGGAGGTCTTCGCGGACTGCCGGGTCGAGGAGATCACGGTCGAGGACCACTCCGGCGCCGCGCTGCCCGGCCTGGGCCACCCGGCCGCCGCCGCCTTCATGAAGGCCGTCGGCGGGAGCGCCCGGCCCAAGTTCGGCTGGACCGATGTGGCCCGTTTCAGCGCCCTCGGGGTGCCCGCCGTGAACTACGGCCCCGGCGATCCGCTCTACGCCCACAAGCGCGACGAGCATGTCGTGGTGGAGCGGATCACCCACTGCGAGACCCGGTTGCGGGAGTGGCTGACGTCCTGAGTTCGCCCGAATGTCGCCTTGACCCGCCTACTCTTGGGTCCTGCACAAGTTCGGCGGAGGGAGCAGGCATGGGCAACCCCCAGGATGCGCGGGAGTTCGAGGAGCGGAGGCAGGGGCCGGTGCTGCGCCGCAGGGAACAGGTCCAGCCCGGGACGACCGACCAGCGGCTGCTGGACACGGAGGGGGACTCCGAGTGGGTGCACACCGACCCCTGGCGGGTCATGCGCATCCAGTCGGAGTTCGTGGAGGGCTTCGGCGCGCTGGCCGAACTGCCCAAGGCGATCAGCGTCTTCGGCTCGGCGCGCACCAAGCCCGACACCCCTGAGTACGAGGCGGGCATCCGCATCGGCGGGGCGCTGGTGGACGCGGGCTTCGCGGTGATCACCGGCGGCGGGCCCGGCGCCATGGAGGCGGCCAACCGAGGGGCGCGCGAGGCCCGGGGCATCTCGGTCGGCCTCGGTATCGAGCTCCCCTTCGAGCAGGGGCTCAATCAGCATGTCGACATCGGGGTGAACTTCCGCTACTTCTTCGTCCGCAAGACGATGTTCGTGAAGTACGCCTCCGGGTTCGTGGTGCTCCCCGGTGGGCTCGGCACCCTGGACGAGCTGTTCGAGGCGCTGACGCTGGTCCAGACCGGGAAGGTCACCCGCTTCCCGATCGTCCTCTTCGGGTCGGCGTACTGGAGCGGTCTGGTCGACTGGCTGCGGGAGACCGTGGTCGGCCAGGGCAAGGCGTCCGAGCGCGATCTGCTGCTCTTCCATGTCACGGACGATGTGGACGAGGCGGTCTCGCTGGTGACCAAGGAGACCGAGCGCTAGCGGGTCCTGCCGGCCAGGGAGACGGCGCGGGCCGTGCGGATGTTCCCGTACGGCCCGCCGCCCCCGGTTGTCCGGGTGTCAGCCTGGTTGTGTGGGGGTCAGCCTGGTTGTACGGGGGTCAGGCCAGCCCTCGGCGGGCCACGGCCGGCTCCCGGTGGCCCGCGATGGTGGCGACCATGTCGAGGACCTGCCGGGTCTCCGCGACCTCGTGCACCCGGTAGACCCGGGCCCCCAGCCACGCCGAGACGGCGGTGGTCGCCAGGGTGCCGATCACCCGCTCCTTCACCGGGCGGTCCAGCGTCTCCCCGACGAAGTCCTTGTTCGACAGTGAGACCAGCACCGGCCACCCCGTCGCCGCCATCTCGTCCAGCCGCCGGGTCGCCTCCAGCGAGTGGCGGGTGTTCTTGCCGAAGTCATGGCCCGGGTCGATCATGATCCCGTCGCGCCGTACGCCCAGCTCCACCGCGCGCTCGGCCAGGCCCAGGGTCACCCGCAGGATGTCCTCGACCACGTCGTCGTAGGCGATCCGGTGCGGCCGGGTCCTCGGCTCGGCGCCGCCCGCGTGGGTGCAGACCAGGCCTGCGCCATGCCGGGCGGCGACCTCCGCCAGCCGGGGGTCCACCCCGCCCCAGGCGTCGTTCAGCAGATCCGCGCCCGCCGCGCAGACCGCCTCGCCCACCTCGTGCCGCCAGGTGTCCACACTGATCACCACATCGGGGAAGCGGCGGCGCACCTCGGCCACGAAGCCGACCGTCCGCCGCACCTCCTCCTCGGCGGTGACCTCGTCCCCGGGGCCCGCTTTGACGCCGCCGATGTCGATGATGGCGGCGCCCTCCGCGACCACCTGCTCCACCCGGGCCAGTGCCGGCTCGTCGTGGAAGGTCGCGCCCCGGTCGTAGAACGAGTCCGGGGTACGGTTCACGATCGCCATGATCACCGGCTCGTGCGTGTCGAATTCACGCTGTCCCAGCCGCAGCATCAGCGGTTTTCCTCCTCTGGTCGTCCGGCTGCGACCCTAACTGTCCGACCGGCGTGGCACGATCGACCGGGCAAGGGTTGTGCCCGGGAGCGCCGGGAGTTCCGGGTGCCGGGAGCCCGGGGAGAGGGTCGTCAGGTGTTCTTGTTCTTGCTGATCACGATGGTCGTGGTCGTCGGCGCGGTCACACTGGCCGTGATCGGCGGCGACGGCGAGGTCCTGCCCGACGCCGCGCCCGACCGGCTGGTGGACCGGCTCCCGGCCCATCGGCCGGTGGGCCGGGCCGATGTGGAGGCGGTGCGGCTGCCGGTCGGGCTGCGCGGCTACCGGATGGCCGAGGTGGACGATGTGCTGAGCCGGCTCGGTGCCGAGCTGGCCGAGCGGGACGCCAGGATCGCCGAGCTGGAGAGCGCGCTGGCCGGGGCGCAGGCCACCGCGACGGGCGGGCCGGGTCTCTTCGGCCCGGCCGAGGAGCGGGACCGATGACCGGCGGCCCGGTGCCGGGGCCCGACGGCGCCCTCCGCTGCCCCTGGGGGCTCTCCACCGAGGACTATGTGACCTACCACGACACCGAGTGGGGGCGGCCCGTCCACGGGGACGACGCGCTGTTCGAACGGCTCTGTCTGGAGGCGTTCCAGTCCGGGCTCTCCTGGCTCACCATCCTGCGGCGCCGGGAGGGCTTCCGCCGGGCCTTCGACGGCTTCCGGATCGCCTCCGTGGCCACCTTCACCGACGCGGACCGGGAGCGGCTCCTCGCGGACGAGGGCATCATCCGCAACCGCGCCAAGGTCGACGCCACCCTCGCCAACGCGCGGACCCTCGCCGGGTGGGCCGCCGGCGAGCTGGACGCCCTGATCTGGTCGTACGCCCCGGACCCGGCGGGCCGGCCGGTGCCCCGGACCCTCGCCGACGTGCCGGCGGTGACCGACGGGTCCAAGGCGCTCGCCAAGGAGCTGAAGCGGCGTGGGGTGCGGTTCGTCGGCCCCACCACGGCGTACGCCCTGATGCAGGCGTGCGGGCTGGTCGACGACCATCTCGCGGGCTGTGTGGCCCGGGGGGCACCGGCCCAGGAGGGTCAGCGCCCCCGGTAGACCGGCCGCTCCTTGGCGAGGAAGGCGGCCACCGCGATGGCGTGGTCCTCGGAGGCACCGGCCCTGGCCTGGAGTTCCTCCTCCTTCAGCAGGGTCTCCGCCAGGGAGTGGCCGCTGGCGTGGGCCAGCGATTCCTTGATCGCCGCGTAGGCGAGGGTCGGGCCCTCGGCCAGCTTCCGGGCCACCGCGGTGGCCCGCTCCGCCAGCTCCCCGGCGGGGACGACCTCGTTGGCGATGCCCCACTCCTGTGCCTCCTGGGCGGAGAAGGACCGGGGGAAGAGCAGCAGATCGGCGGCGCGGCTCTGCCCGACCAGCCGGGGCAGGGTCCAGGAGATCCCGGAGTCGGCGGTGAGGGCGATGCCGCTGAAGGCGGTGGTGAAGGTCGCGGAGTCGGCCACCACCCGGTGGTCGGCGGCGAGCACGAAGCCGAGACCGGCCCCGGCGGCCACCCCGTTCACCCCCGCGACGACGGGCTTGGGCATGGTCGTCAGCGCCCGGATGATCGGGTTGTAGTGCTCGCGCACGGTGTTCATGAGGGTGCCCGAGCCGTTTTCACGGGCAGTTTCGAGCAATCCGATGTGTTCTTTGAGATCTTGTCCGACACAGAAGGCGCGCCCGGTCGCGGTGAGCAGAACCGCGCGTACGGAGGGGTCGCTGGAGGCCTCTTCCAGGGTGTCCCGCAGGGCGACCTTGGCCTCGATGTCGAGGGCGTTCATGGCACCGGGCCGGTTGATCGTGATCGTCGCGAGCCCGTCACTCACCTGGTACAGCACGGAGTCCGCCATGTCAGCTCCCCTGGGATCGGTGGTCCTGTCCGGGCTCAGCATGGACCAGATGTCCGCCGCGGGGCATGTGAGCTGCGTCAAACAGAACGGCGCCCGGGGGCGGGCGCGGGGGCGCCGAAGGGAGGCGAAGTATCGCAGGCAGATCGCCGAATTGGGTGGTTTTGCGGGAGCGCGTTGCCTAAGCGATGCCGACCGATGTTGGTCATCGGGTCCCGCGATGCGGGATAATGACCTGGAAGCAATGTGTTCGATGCCGGTGAAGCGTGCCTACCCAGGGGCCGTCGGCTGAGGATGAGCTGGTTTCAGGAAGGGGAACGAGCATGGCGGCCATGAAGCCGCGGACGGGCGACGGCCCGCTCGAGGTGACCAAGGAGGGGCGGGGCATCGTCATGCGCGTTCCGCTCGAAGGCGGCGGTCGGCTTGTCGTCGAGCTGACACCGGACGAAGCCGAGGCACTCGGTGACGCCCTCAAGAAGGTTGTCGGCTGACGCGGAGCCCCACCACAGATCTCACCGCCCCGGTGCCTTTTGGCGCCGGGGCGGTTTGCTGTGCTTCAGGTGCTTCAGGTGCTTCAGGTGCTTCAGGTGCTTCAGGTGCTTCAGGTGCTTCAGGTGCTTCAGGTGCTGCCGGGACCGCGGGGGCTGCCGGGGAGGGCGGGGCGGGAGGGATCGCCGGAGCCCCGGTGGCCCCGGGCGGTGCTCAGCCCCGGCGGACGGCGCTGAGCAGGCCGTCGCCCACCGGCAGCAGCGAGGGCACCAGCTCGGGGCTCTCCCGGACGGTGCGCAGCAGCTCGCGCAGGCGCAGCACCTCCACGGGCTGGGCGGCGGAGTCGACCGTACGGCCCCGGGCGAACACGCCCTCGAAGCAGACCAGGCCGCCGGGCCGCAGCAGCCGCAGCGACTCGGCCAGGTACTCCAGGGACTCGGCCCGGTCGCCGTCGCAGAAGACCAGGTCGTAGCCGCCGTCCGCGAGGCGGGGCAGGACATCCAGGGCGCGGCCGGGGATGAAGCGCGCCCGGTTGCCCGCGAAGCCCGCCG
Organism: Streptomyces sp. NPDC000594; assembly: GCF_040299965.1. Taxonomy (NCBI): domain Bacteria; kingdom Bacillati; phylum Actinomycetota; class Actinomycetes; order Kitasatosporales; family Streptomycetaceae; genus Streptomyces; species Streptomyces sp. NPDC000594. The sequence continues at coordinate 69,965 of NZ_JBEPCY010000004.1, forward strand.
CGCGGAACGCCTGTTTGGCGAACTGCTGCCGGGCGGGTTCCGGGTCGACCGTGGTCAGCACCCCGTCCGGGCGCATCCCCTGGAGCAGATAGATCCCGGAGACGCCGGTGCCGGTGCCGATCTCCGCCACGGCCTTGGCGTCGGCGGTGGCGGCCAGCAGTCGCAGTGCGGCGCCGGTGCCCGGGGAGACCGAGGGCACCCCTGACTCCCGGGCCCGCTCGCGGGCCCAGTACAGCGCGTCGTCCTCGGCGACAAAGGCGTCGGCGAACGCCCAGCTTGTCTGCCGGTTCGCGGTAATGGGCGTCTCCTGTCCCCGTAGTTGAACGCGACGTTGACTGTATCCGCTGGCCCCGGGAACCCGCAGATGGGACCGGGCGTTGAGAGAGGCGGGGGGAAGAGATGACGGAGAGCCGGGGGCGATCCCCAAATGCGCGTAAAGATTCTTATCCGGAGCTAACGGGCGAGGTGGCTATGGTAGGGGCTCCGCTGGACACCACCAGAGCCGACAGGGGAGGTGCGGCTGCACCTGCGGATCGCAGGAGAGTGCTGACGCGCTTTCTCAGGTCACCGGGTGAGCCGAAATCCGTGACCAACAACGCTGACCGTTCCTGGAAGCACGCCTCCGCAGCCACGGCGACCTTCGCATCGGAGGCAGAGTCCCAGGCATGGACACCTCCGTCCTGGGAGGAGATCGTCAGCACGCACAGTGGTCGCGTCTACCGTCTCGCCTACCGACTCACGGGCAATCAGCACGACGCCGAGGATCTGACGCAGGAAGTCTTCGTCCGGGTCTTCCGCTCGCTGTCGACCTACACCCCCGGCACCTTCGAGGGGTGGCTGCACCGGATCACCACCAATCTCTTCCTCGACATGGTCCGCCGCAAGCAGCGGATCCGTTTCGACGCCCTCGGTGACGACGCGGCCGAGCGGCTGCCCAGCCGGGAGCCCTCCCCGCAGCAGGTCTTCAACGACACCCACTTCGACGCCGATGTCCAGCAGGCGCTGGACACCCTGGCGCCCGAGTTCCGGGCCGCCGTGGTCCTCTGTGACATCGAGGGCCTGTCGTACGAGGAGATCGCGGCCACCCTTGGTGTCAAGCTGGGCACCGTCCGCAGCCGGATCCACCGGGGTCGTTCCCATCTGCGCAAGGCGCTGAAGCACCGCTCTCCCGAGGCGCGTGCCGGTCAGCGGGCACTGGCGGGTGCGGTCGGCCTGGCGGGGGAGGGCGGACCGGCGTGAGCGGATACGGCCTGACCCCCGCCGAGCAGCATCTGGGGGACCGCCTCGCCGCCCTGGTCGACGGCGAGCTGAAACACGACGCGCGGGACAGGGTCCTCGCCCATCTGGCGACCTGTGCCAAATGCAAGGCCGAGGCGGACGCCCAGCGAAGACTCAAGGATGTCTTCGCCCAGGCGGCGCCCCCGCCGCCGTCCGAGGGGCTGCTGGCGCGGCTCCAGGGGCTGCCCGGCGGCGGCCCCGGCGGTGACGGCGGGGGTCCCTTCGGCGGTGGCCCGGTCATCGACGCGGTCTTCCCGGGGGCGGCCGCCCCGTCGGGCAGACCCGGTGAGAGGCGCCCGGAGACCTTTGGCTATGTCCCCGGGGGGCACCGGGGTGCCCCGGTACTGCCGCCCCGGCCGGGCGGGTTCCGCATCCATGAGGTGGGGCGGGCCGAGGCCGAGCGGTCGGCCCAGTCCTGGCGGGGCCGCCGGTTCGCCTTCGTGGCGGCCAGCGCGGTCTCCTTCGCGGCCATCGCCCTCGGTGCGACCCTGCCCCTGGACGGCTCGGTCCAGCAGAGCGCCCGGGGCGGCGGCCAGGGGAACAGCGTCACCCCCCTCCGGACCACCACCGGCGTCGGGGGCACCGGATCCACCACCGGCACCCCCGCCGCCTCCCCCGGGGCCCGGAGCCTGGAGTACGAGCGCCGGCGTCCCCTCGGGACCGCCCCGGTCCGCTCCACCGAGCGGGCCATCGGCCGCTCGGTCTCCGACCTCTTCGCCTCGGGTGTGCCCGCCGCGTCCCCCGCGCCGCCGCCGCTGCTGGCGTCCGGTCTGGTGCCGCCCGTGTCGGTCTTCGCCCCACCCCTGATACGTCCTGCGGGGATGGGTTTTCAGCTGTCCAGCGCACCGGGGCTCACCCCGTCGGCGACGCCCGCGCCCAGTCATCTCCTGGCCCCCGTGGCACCCCCGTCGGCGCTGAACCGCCACGGTTGAGCCGACCCGCGCCCGGTCCCCTGCGCGGAGCTTCCTGAACCTGGTTGAATCCTCGCAGGGGTGCCCGTGGGGTGCCGTACTGGCCGGCGATCTGCGGGGAGAGCATGGACGACGGGAAGACCACGGAAGCCCGTGCGGCGTGGTGGAGCCGGCCCGGCACGGGGCCGCTCCCCGGGGGCGGGGAGCCGTCCGCGCCCGCCGCCGTTCCGTCTTCCGCCCCGGACTCCGCCCCGTCACCCCCGTCCCCCTCGTCCTCGTGCCCGCCGCCCCCAGTGCCCTCACCCGGAGTCGAACCTGCCGTGTCCGGCGGGGAGGAGGGGCCGGAGCCGGCCCCGGAGACCGCCGATGCCGGGGGCGGCTCGGGTGCTGAGGTGCGGGGACCCACCGTGAGCCTCACCAAGGCCGGGGCGGCGGCCGGAGCGCCCGTTCCCGCGCCCGCCGTGTCCACCGAGCCCCCCGCCCCCGGGGAGGCCGTTCCGGAGCCCGTGGCGGGGCCTGTGACCCCGCTGGAGCCGGTGCCCGTCCCCGTGGCGGCGTCCCTGCCCCTGCCGGAGCCGGTGCCCGTCCCCGTGGCGCTGCCCGCCGGGGACCGGACACAGCCGCTGCACCAGCCGGACGCGTACAGCACACCGCCGTACGGCGAGCCCGGCCCCTGGGCCCCCGCCCCGCCCGTCCAGCGCCCCGTACCGCCGTCGGCTCCGGCCCCGGCTCTGCCCCTGCCGCCCGGTGCCGCCGTGCCGCCGCAGTACCCGGGCCCTCAGCCGTACCCCCAGGAGAGCCCGTACCCCCAGGAGAATCCGTACGCCCATCCCGCCGGCCCCGGGCCGGTCCCGGGGCAGCCGCAGGACGGCCCGCCGCAGGCCCCCGCCGGGCAGTGGGCGAACTACGACCCCTGGGGCGCCCCCGGGGCCCAGGTGCTCGCCGCGCCGCTCAGCCGGAGCGGTGAGCCCCCGCGCCGCCGCGCCGGATACGGTCCGATGATCGCCGGAGGGGTCCTGCTGGCCCTGATCGCGGGCGGTATCGGCGGCGGCATCGGCGCCTATGTCGAGCGGAACGGCGGGATCAACCGCGTCGAGCTGGACCAGGCGCCCCGGCAGAGCCGCGACCGGGCCCCCGACAGCGTCGCCGGGATCGCCGCCAAGGCCCTTCCCGGGGTGGTGACCCTCCATGTCAGCGGCGGCGGGGAGCAGGGCACCGGCACCGGCTTCGTCCTCGACGGCCAGGGCCACATCCTCACCAACAACCATGTGGTCGCCCCGGCGGGGGAGAGCGGTTCGATCCGGGTCACCTTCAGCGGCGGCGAGACCGTCCGGGCCACCCTCGTCGGCAAGGACAGCGGCTACGACCTCGCCGTCGTCAAGGTCACCGGGGTCTCCGGGCTCACCCCGCTGCCCCTCGGCAACTCCGACAACGTCCAGGTCGGCGACCCGGTCGTGGCCATCGGCGCCCCCTTCGACCTCCAGAACACCGTCACCTCCGGGATCATCAGCGCCAAGGACCGGCCCATCACCGCGGGCGGCGACAAGGGCGACGGCAGCGATGTGAGCTATGTCGACGCGCTCCAGACCGACGCCCCGATAAACCCCGGCAACTCGGGCGGCCCGCTGGTCGACACCACCGCCCGGGTCATCGGGATCAACAGCGCCATCCGCGCCGCCGACACCGCCCCCGGCGCCGAGGGCCAGTCCGGCTCCATCGGCCTCGGCTTCGCCATCCCCATCAACCAGGGCAAGCGGGTCGCCGAGGAACTCATCAACACCGGGAAGGCCACCCACCCGGTGATCGGTGTCACCCTCGACCTCCAGTACTCCGGCGACGGCGCCCGGGTCGGCCGCAAGGCCAAGGACGACGCCCCCGCCGTGGTGCCCGGCGGGCCCAGCGCCAAGGCGGGCATCCGGCCCGGCGATGTGATCACCGCCGTCGACGGCCGGCGGGTGCACAGCGGCGAGGAGCTGATCGTCAAGATCCGTGCCCACCGCCCCGGGGACCGGCTCCGGCTCACCCTGGTGCGCGGCGGCAAACAGCGGACCGTCACCGTCACCCTGGGCTCCTCCGCCGACCGCTGACGCCCGAAGAGGTTGGCCGATCACCGCCGCAGCCACGTGACGTGCCCAAGACTCGCCGGGTACCGTGGATCCGGCCCCGGCCGAAGCCGCTGCCGAGGGACACGAGGACACAAGGAGTCACAGGGTGTTCAACGACATAGGCGCACTGGAAGTGGTGGCCCTTGTAGTGCTCGCCGTGCTCGTCTTCGGCCCCGACAAGCTGCCGAAGGTCATCCAGGACGCCACCCGCTTCATCCGCAAGGTGCGGGAGTTCTCCGACAATGCGAAGAACGACATCCGTACCGAGCTGGGCCCCGAGTTCAAGGACTTCGAGTTCGAGGACCTGAACCCCAAGACCTATCTTCGCAAGCAGTTCGACGAGAACGACGAGCTGGCCGAGCTGCGCGAGCTGACCAGCAGCTTCGACCTCCGCAAGGAGATGGACGAGGTCGCCGACGCGGTCAGCGGCAAGGGATCCGCCGCGACCGTCCCCGCCGCCGCCGTGAACGGCTCCGGCACCCCCGACCTCACCAAGCGCGACCGTCCGGAGGCCAAGGACGAGCGCCCGCCGTACGACTCCGACGCCACCTGAGCCCTTGCACCACCGCGACCTGAGCCCTTACACCCCCGCGCCCCCGCGACGACCCTGACGCGCCGGTGGTGCACGCCATCTGGCGGCGGTCACCCGGTGCAAGCCCCAAGTGGGTGGTTATTCTCTCCATCTGTCAGGACGCGAGGACGCCCGAGGGGGGCGGGTCCGCGTCCGGGCCTCGGACACAGAGGAGACGGCCGGGTAGATGGAGACGACGAGTCGAACAGCCGAGCAGCATCCGCCCGGCGACGCCCCCGCCCCCGTCCCGGGCTCCCCGCGCACCCCGGCGGCGACCGCGGGCCGCCGTCCCCCGGTCGACGCGTACACCGGGGCCGCCTTCTCCTGGTACGGCCTGGACGAGGCGTACACCGGCCCGCGCCGGCTGATGCGCGCCGTCAGCACCGCCGACGGCGTGGTCCGCCACGGCTCCCTGGGACATGGCGACGAGCCGTCGATACACGCCGGCCAGAACGGACCCTCCGGGAGCGACCCGGACGAGAAGGAACGGTTCACGGTCGTCGTCACCGTCGCCGCCGGGCCCGATCTCCGCAGCGGCGACGGTACGGGGGTGCTGGACGCCACCACCGTCTCCTCCGCCGCCTGGCTGGCCGCCTCCGGGCTGCTCGCCCACACCTGGCCGCCGCAGCTCGACCACTCCCTGCGCGACGACTGGCTGGAGCAGCAGACCGACACCGCCTTCACCCTCGCCCACGATCTGGAGGGGGCGGAGTGGTCCACGCTCTCCCTGCCGGTCGACGGGGAACCCACGGTCTTCCACTTCCGTGAGTCCGACTTCGGCTGGATCCTCGCCGGGCCCGCCGGGGACGGCACCTACATCGGGGCGTACGGGCGCGGGATGAGCCCCTACGGCCTCGGCTTCGCCCGGGTGCCGGACCTCACCCCGTACAGCTGAGACCCCGTCCCGGGGCCGTCCGGAGCCGTCCCGGGGTTCATCCGCCGTCCCGGGGCATCCGCTGCCCCGGGGGCATCCGGGACCGCCTCGGGGCCGCGGGGCCCCGGGGCGCCCTCAGAACTTGTTGCGCGGGGTGATCCCGAGGCTCAGCCCCGCCAGTCCGCGCTGACGCCCGCCGAGCTTGCCCGCGATGGCCCGCAGCGCGGCGCCCGCCGGGGAGTCCGGGTCGCTGAGCACCACCGGGGCGCCCGTGTCGCCGCCCTCCCGCAGCCGTACATCGATCGGGATGGTGCCCAGTACCGGCACGGTCGCGCCGGTCGTCCGGGTCAGCCCGTCGGCGACCTGCTGGCCGCCGCCGCTGCCGAAGACGTCCAGCATCTCGTCGCAGTGCGGACAGGGCAGCCCGGACATGTTCTCCACCACGCCCACGATCTTCTGGTGGGTCTGGACCGCGATCGAGCCGGCCCGCTCCGCGACCTCCGCCGCCGCCTGCTGCGGGGTGGTCACGACGAGGATCTCCGCGTTCGGCACCAGCTGGGCCACCGAGATCGCGATATCGCCGGTGCCCGGCGGCAGATCCAGCAGCAGCACATCGAGGTCGCCCCAGTAGACATCGGCCAGGAACTGCTGGAGCGCCCGGTGGAGCATCGGCCCGCGCCAGACCACCGGGGCGTTGCCGGGGGTGAACATCCCGATCGAGATGACCTTCACGCCATTCGCCGACGGCGGCATGATCATGTTCTCGACCTGGGTGGGGCGGCCCTCCGCGCCGAGCATCCGGGGGACCGAGTGGCCGTAGATGTCCGCGTCCACGACGCCGACCTTCAGCCCGTCGGCCGCCATCGCCGCCGCCAGGTTCACCGTGACCGAGGACTTGCCGACGCCTCCCTTGCCGGAGGCGACCGCGTACACCCGGGTCAGCGAGCCGGGCTTGGCGAAGGGAACCTCGCGCTCCGCGGTGCCACCGCGCAGCGTCGCCGCCAGATCCTTCCGCTGCTCGTCGCTCATCACATCGAGCGTGACATCGACCCGGGAGACACCGTCGACACGGGCGACCGCGTCCGTGACACTCCTGGTGATCGTCTCGCGCATGGGGCACCCGGAGACAGTGAGGTAGACCGTGACGGCGACCGAGCCGTCCGTACCGATATCAACCGATTTGACCATGCCGAGATCGGTGATCGGTCGGTTGATCTCGGGGTCGTTCACCGTCGCCAGCGCTGCGAGCACCGCGTCTTCCGTAGCCATACGACGATGGTACGGCGCCGACTCCCGCCGCCGGAAAGCCCGTCAGTGGTCGCCTTCATCACGCCTCGACCCGTCCTCCGGTACGGCGGCCGGACGGCGCTCCTCCATCTCACGGAGCAGGTCCTGGAGTTCCGAGCGGATCCAGTCGCGGGTCGCGACCTCGCCGAGACCCATCCGCAGCCCGGCGATCTCCCTGGTCAGGTACTCGGTATCGGCGATCGACCGCTCGTTCTGCTTGCGCTCCTGCTCCCGGGTGACCCGGTCCCGGTCGTCCTGGCGGTTCTGGGCGAGCAGGATCAGCGGGGCCGCGTAGGACGCCTGGAGCGAGAGCATCAGGGTGAGGAAGATAAAGGGATAACGGTCGAAACGGAGCGGCGCCGGCGCGGTCACATTCCAGACCAGCCAGACGATGATGATCACCGTCATCCAGAGGATGAACCGCCAGGTGCCCAGGAAGCGGGCGATCCGCTCGGAGAGCCGTCCGAACGCCTCCGGGTCGTACGCGGGCAGCAGGGCGCGCCGGGGCGCGCGCGGTACGTCGAGCCGGGTACGCGGCCGGTTCACCGCACTGGCCCCGGCCGGCCCGGCCTCCCGCTGCTCCCCGGAGCCCGAACCGGAGCCGGGCCCGGAGCCGCCGCCGCGCTCGCCGCCGCTAGCCATGGGCCTGGCCATGGGCGGTCTCCTCGAACTCCGTCTCGCGCCAGTCCTCCGGCAGCAGATGGTCCAGTACGTCGTCCACCGTCACCGCCCCCAGCAGGGATCCGCTCTCGTCCACGACCGGCGCCGCGACCATGTTGTACGCGGCGAGATAGCTGGTCACGGCCCGGAGCGGGGTGTCCGGGGGCAGCGGGGGCAGATCGCTGTCCACCAGCGAGCCGACCAGGGTGAACGGGGGATCGCGCAGCAGCCGCTGGAAGTGGACCGTCCCCAGGTATTTGCCGGTGGGGGTCTCGTCCGGGGGCCGGCACACATAGACCTGCGCGGCCAGCGCCGGGGAGAGGTCCTGCCGCCGCACCCGGGCGAGCGCGTCGGCCACCGTGGCGTCCGGCCGCAGCACGATGGGCTCGGTGGTCATCAGCCCGCCCGCGGTCCGCTCCTCGTACGACAGCAGCCGCCGCACATCGGCGGCGTCGTCCGGGCGCATCAGGGCGAGCAGCCGCTCCTGATCGTCCTCGGGCAGCTCGGAGAGGAGGTCGGCGGCGTCGTCCGGGTCCATCGCCTCCAGGACGTCGGCGGCCCGCTCGTCCTGGAGCTTGCCCAGGATCTCCACCTGGTCGTCCTCGGGCAGCTCCTCCAGGACATCCGCGAGCCGGTCGTCGTCCAGGGCGGCGGCGACCTCGGCGCGCCGCTTGGGGGTGAGATGGTGCAGGGCGTTGGCGAGATCGGCGGGCCGCATCCGTTCGAAGGTGGCGACGAGGGACTCGGCCCCCTGGTCGCCCTCGTCCAGCGAGAAGCCGGTGACCGAGGACCACTCCACGGTGAGGGTCTCGCCCCGGCGGCGCAGCGCCCCGCCCCGGCCCCGGCGGACGAAGACCTTGTCGATCTCCCAGTCCCGGCGGGCGGGCAGCCGCTGGACCGAGACATCGAGGACGGTGGCCTCCTCGCCGCTGTCGACCAGCTGGACCCGCCGGTCCAGGAGTTCCCCGAGGACCAGCCGCTCGGTGGGCCGCTGCTCGAACCGGCGGACATTCAGTACCCCGGTGGTGATGACCTGGCCCGATTCAATGCCGGTCACCCGGGTCATGGGGAGGAAGATCCGGCGGCGGTTGATCATCTCCACCACCAGGCCGAGCAGCCGGGGCGGCCGGTGGCCGACCCGCAGCATGGCGACGAGATCGCGGACCCGGCCGACCTGATCGCCGTTGGGGTCGAAGACGGCCACTCCGGCGAGATGGGAGACAAAGATCCGGGGGGCGCTCGCGACCATGCCCGTACCTCCGCTCCGTACCGGTCACTCTGCCCTGATGTGCGGTGCTCCATGCCCTTGGAGGGCTTCAGGCTAGCTTGTGCCGTTCCATGGCGCTGTGTGTACCGGGGGTGACAGCGCGGACGGGGGGTGCGGGCGACACCCGGCGGGGCGGGTCCACGGCACCGGTACGCTGCGGTCTGCGCGCTCGCGCCCAGCAGAAGACAAGCAGATGAGAGGCAGTGCTCCGGTGACTCCCCTCCCCTCGGTCCCCCGGGCCCGCAAGGCCGTGCTCTCCCTGGCGCTCTGCGCGGGGCTGGCCCTGTCCGCCACCGCGTGCTCCGCCGAGGAGAAGCCCGATCCGGACCAGGGTACGAACGGTGTCGGCAAGCTGGCGGCGCCGCAGATCGAGACCAGGGCGCGGGCCGCCGCCGACGCGGCGAAGGCGGTCCGGCTCTCCGGGACGCTGGTCAGCAAGGGCGGCACCTTCAAGCTGGACATGCGGCTCAAGGACGGCGGCGGCACCGGCTCGGTCACCTCCCAGAAGGACACCTTCGAGCTGCTGCGGATCGGCGACGACCTCTATCTGAAGGCGGACGCCTCCTTCTGGACGCACCAGGACGACGGCAAGCAGGGCGGCGGCAAGGGCGGGGCGTCCGACCGGGCCGACCAGGAGGCCGCCGGAAAGCTCGGCGGCAAGTATGTGAAGGTGCCTCAGGGCGATCCCGCGTACAACGAGTTCCACGGCTTCACCGATATGGATGTGCTGCTCGAAGGTCTGCTCGACATGGAGGGCACGCTGAGCAAGGGGGAGCGCACCAAGGTCGGCGGGGTACGGACGATCAAGGTCCAGGCGGCCGACGGCGCCGGGGGCGTGCTGGATGTGGCCCTGGTCGGCAAGCCGTACCCGGTGCAGTTCGCCCGTGCGGGGGGCAAGGGGGTGCTGACGCTCGCCGAGTGGGACGCGGACTTCGAGCTGGCGGCGCCCCCGAAGGCGGCGACGGTGGATTACGGGGGGCAGCTCCCCCAGGGCGACGGCTGAGCCGACCGCCCGGCCCGGGGACCCCGGGCGCGGACCGCCCGGGCCCGGATCCCGAGTCCCGGGCCCTGGTGTCAGACCCGGCCGCGCTTCTTGGCGCCCCGGCGGGAGAAGAGCAGCCGGGGCAGGGCCGCCGGCACCGGCTGCCGGGTCGTCGCCGGGCTCGGCACCGGCGGCACCGCCAGCGATCCGTCGGGCAGCTCGGTCGTGGACGACAGCGGCGCCAGCCGCAGCACCCGGCACTCGGTGGCCCAGCGCTCCAGCACCTTCTCCGAGTCCACCGCGTTCAGCCGCTTCCCCTTCAGCTCCGGGGCGACCGCCTCCCACTCCGCCGAGCCCGGCGCCACCTCGCTCACCGACGCGGTCCAGACGACCAGCCGGCCGCCCTTGTCCTTGCTGCGGACGGTGACCTCCGCCGTACCGCCGTCGGCGAGCCCCGGCAGCGGCTGCTCACCGGCGCCGTCGCCGACCACATAGACGCCGCCCTCGTGCCACAGATGCCAGAGCGCCCGCTCGGGCCCTTCGCCCCGGACCCAGATCAGACCGGACTTCTTGGTGGCCTCCTCGACGAGAGCGGGGCCGAGGAAGGGGTTCTCTGTCATGCCCGCAGCCTATCTACAGCCAGCCGTTCCGCTTCAGCATGCGGTGGATGGTGAAACAGATCGCGGCGATGGAGGTGAGCACCATGGGATAGCCGTACTCCCAGCGCAGCTCCGGCATGTGGTCGAAGTTCATGCCGTAGACACCGCAGACCGCCGTCGGTACCGCGATGATCGCCGCCCAGGACGTGATCTTGCGCATGTCCTCGTTCTGGGCGACCTGGGCCTGGGCCAGATTGGCCTGGAGGATCGAGTTCAGCAGCTCGTCGAAGCCGATGACCTCCTCCTGCACCCGGGCGAGGTGGTCGGCCACGTCCCGGAAGTACTTCTGGATGTCCGGGTCGATCAGCCGCATGGGCCGCTCGCTCAGCAGCTGCATCGGCCGCAGCAGTGGGGAGACCGCCCGCTTGAACTCCAGCACCTCCCGCTTGAGCTGGTAGATCCGCCCGGGGTCGCTGCCGCGCTGCTTGCCCTTGGACGGGGCCGAGAAGACATCGATCTCCACCTCGTCGATGTCGTCCTGGACGGCGGCGGCGACCGCGATATAGCCGTCCACCACATGGTCGGCGATGGCGTGCAGCACCGCCGACGGGCCCTTCGCCAGCAGTTCGGTGTCCTCCTGGAGCCCGCGCCGCAGCTGGCGCAGCGAGCCCTTGCCGCCGTGCCGGACCGTGATCACGAAGTCCCGGCCGGTGAAGCACATCACCTCGCCGGTCTCGACCACCTCGCTGGTCGCGGTCAGCTCGTCGTGGTCGACGTAGTGGATCGTCTTGAAGACGGTGAAGAGGGTGTCGTCGTACCGCTCCAGCTTGGGCCGCTGATGGGCGTGGACGGCATCCTCGACGGCGAGCGGGTGGAGCCCGAACTCGGCGGCGATCCCGGCGAATTCCTCCTCGGTGGGCTCATGCAGCCCGATCCAGGCGAAGCCGCCGCCCTCACGGACCCGCAGCATCGCCTCGCGGGGGGTCTGACACGGCTCGCTGTCCAGCCGCCGCCCGTCCCGGTAGACGGCGCAGTCGACCACGGCGCTGGAGGCGGAGGGATCCCGGGTGGTGTCGTACGAGCTGTAGGGCGCGCTGTTCTTGCGCAGCGAGGGGCGGACCGCGGCACGCAGGTCACGGATCATCGACATGGCTGACTCCTCACGGAGAGGGCCGTCGGCGCAGGGCGTGGCACAGCCCGGAATGGGGACGTGAGGCAACGACGTCCGCAAAGCGGGCGGCACCGCGAGGACGCGGTGACGGCGTTCGCTACAGACAGGCAGAAAAAGCGGGTAAAGGGAGTGCTCTTCCGTCGTGCGCGATGCCGTCGGGCTGAACGGCGGTGCCACGGCCGAGGTGGCGGTCATCCGCGGGAACGGCCGTGGGGAACGCCTGATCCGCCCAGGGACGGGAGGGGCTCAGAGCGCCCGGTGGTGATGCGGTACGGAAGAGCGGCTGGTACTACACGGTCGACTTCGATCCACCGTGGACCCCACCTCCTCCGGCCGGTCCCCCGTAGGGGACAGTCGTGTCGCCGGGGGCGCGGGAGCGGCGCTGTCGCCTGCCGTCCCCGGGTGCTTCTGCACGCCACCCCGGCCAGCGGCCCACACTAGCAGCCGACGGAGGGTCAATCCCGGGGTTTGCCCAATATCCCCGCGCCTTATGCTCGCCGGATGGCAGAAGTTCTCGCTTTGGTCGAATCCAGGCTCGGTTCGGTGCTGGGGGAGCCCGACGCCCGTGCGTCGGTGACCTTTCTGGGGGCCGACCGGATCGAGGTGCTGAGATTCCCCGGTACGGATCCCGGAGCCGGAGCCGGAGCGGACGGCGGGGCGGACGGTGGGGCGGGGCGCGCCGGCGAGGGCCCGGCGGGCGGTCGCGGACCCGGCCGGGGCCTGCTGCGCTATGCCACGCTCGGGATGTCCGCCCACCCCATGAGCGACCCCACCGCGCTGGTCGCCGACCCGGTCGAGGGCCCGCGGGCGGAGCTGCTGCTCACGGTACGGGCGGGAGTCGCCGATACCGACAAGGTGCTGCGCGCACTGGCGGTGCTGGCCGCGTCGCCCCAGGTCGAAGGGGTGGTGGTGGCTCCGGGTGCCTCGCTGGACGTGGGCGGCCCGCTCTGGCCGGGGGCGCCCTTCCACTCGGTGCTCGTCGCCGAGCCGGGCGGTCTGGTGCCGGATCTGGAACTGCCCGCCCCGCGCGACCCGGTGCGCTTTCTGCCGCTGCTGCCGATGACCCCGAACGAGGCGGCCTGGAAGCGGGTGCACGGCGCACCGGCCCTCCAGGAGCGCTGGCTGGCGGAGGGAACCGATCTGCGCGACCCCCGGCGCGGATCCGTGCGCCTGGGGTGATCGCGGGCGCGATCCGTGCGCCGGGCGTGACCGCGCGGCGACTGGCCGGAACCCGACGCGCACGGTGTGCGATGGCACACGCCGGAAGGGTGATCGTCCTTGACGCGGCGACGGCGGGGTAGGACCGTAAAGCGCTATGAGGGGCGAACCCAGTTGCCCGAAGTGCGGTGGCCGGGTCAGGGCGCCCGGTCTCTTCGCCGAATCCTGGCAGTGTGATGTGCACGGCACCGTGCATCCGCTCCAGCCGGTGGTCCCGCCCAGTGTCGAGGCCCTCGGTGTCGTGGTGCACCGGGCCAGGGTCCCGGTCTGGATGCCCTGGCCGCTGCCGGTCGGGTGGCTCTTCACCGGGGTCGCCTACGCGGGCGACGACCGCAGCGGGGGCCGGGCGACGGCGGTCGTCTGCTCCGGCCCCGGACCGCTCGGCGGGATCGGGGAACTGCTGCTGGTGGCGGAGGAGTTGGGGGTCGGCCTCGGGGCGCGTTTCGCGGGGCTCGACGGCCCCGACCCGGGCGCGCACATCGATGTCTCCCGGCCACCGCAGTCCAAGGTGCTGGCCGCCGGCCGGCCGACCCCGCTCTGGCATGTCCGGGCCGTCCCCGACGACCGGGCCGTCTTCGCGGGCGAGGCCCGTGGGCTCTGGCTGTGGGCGATCGTCTGGCCGGAGCAGTCGGGCCTGCTGATGTACGACGAACTGGTGCTCACCGATCTCCGGGACGCGGGCGCGGAGGCGGAGCTGCTGCCCTGCGGGGCGCTCTCTCCCCGGCTGCTCTGAGGCTCCCGCCGCTCCGGGCCCCGTGGCCACCCGGGCCCCGGCTGCTCCGGGCCCCGTGGCCCCGGGCCTCCCCCGGCTGCTCCGGCCTCCCGGCCGCCCGGCCCCCGGTCACTCGGCCTGGTCACCCGGCCCCCGGCCCCGCTCGGTCCGGCCGCTCCGGACCCCTCGCCGCGCGGCGGCCCCGGTGCTCCGTCGCAGGTCCGAGGGGCGGTCGGCGGCGAGGAAGGGCCCGCGCCGCCGGATACACTGGACCGAACCCTTGTCCGACCCCGCCCCTGGAGTTGTGCCGTGCGCATCGATCTGCACACCCACTCCACGGCGTCGGACGGTACGGACACCCCCGCCGAGCTGGTGCGCAACGCCGCCGCCGCGGGGCTGGACGTCGTCGCCCTCACCGACCACGACACCACCCGGGGCCACGCCGCAGCCCTCGCCGCCCTCCCGGCCGGGCTGACCCTGGTCACCGGCGCCGAGCTGTCCTGCGCCCTCGGCGGCGCCGAGCCGGTCCGGGTGCATCTGCTCGCCTATCTCTTCGACCCCGCCGAACCCACCCTGCTGCGCGAGCGCGAGCTGCTCCGCGACGACCGGGTGCCGCGCGCCCGCGCCATCGTCGGCAAGCTGCGCGACCTGGGTGTCCCCATCGTCTGGGAGCGGGTCGCCGAGATCGCCGGGGACGGCTCCGTCGGCCGCCCGCACATCGCCACCGCCCTGGTGGAGCTGGGCGTGGTCGCCACCGTCTCGGACGCCTTCACCCCCGAGTGGATCGCCGACGGCGGCCGGGCCTACGTCCCCCAGCACGAACTCGACGCCTTCACCGCCGTCCGCCTGGTCAAGGCCGCCGGCGGGGTCGCCGTCCTCGCCCACCCGGGCGCCGTCAAGCGCGGCCGTACGGTCCCCGACGCGGCCCTCGCCGAGCTGGCCGACGCCGGTCTCGACGGTATCGAGGTCGACCACATGGACCACGACCCCGCCACCCGGGACCGGCTGCGCGCGCTCGCGGCCGGGCTCTCCCTGCTGACCACCGGGTCCAGCGATTACCACGGCAGCCGCAAGGATGTCGCCCTCGGCGCGTACACCACGGATCCGGAGATCTACGGCGAGATCACCCGCCGGGCGACCGGGGCGTTCCCCGTGCCCGGCGCCGGCGGACGCCGCCCGTAGCGGGCAGCCGCCGCCCGTAGCACCGCTCTCCCTCCGTACCACTTCTTCCGCAAGGCCATCCCCGTGTTCGACGCTGCCATCTTCGGCTCCCTCTTTCTGACCCTCTTTGTGATCATGGATCCGCCCGGGGTCACTCCGATCTTTCTCGCCCTGACCTCCGGGCGCCCCGCGAAGGTGCAGCGGCGGATGGCCTGGCAGGCCGTCGCCGTCGCCTTCGGGGTGATCACCCTCTTCGGCCTGATCGGCCAGCAGATCCTCGACTATCTGCATGTCTCGGTCCCCGCGCTGATGATCGCGGGCGGTCTGCTGCTGTTGCTGATCGCACTGGATCTGCTCACCGGCAAGACCGACGAGCCCAAGCAGACCAAGGACGTGAATGTGGCGCTGGTCCCGCTGGGCATGCCGCTGCTGGCCGGGCCCGGTGCGATCGTGTCGGTGATCCTCGCCGTCCAGAACGCCGACGGGGGCTCGGAGCAGCTCGCGGTCTGGGGCGCGATTCTCGCCATTCATGTGGTGCTCTGGCTGACCATGCGCTATTCGCTGGTCATCATCCGGGTGATCAAGGACGGCGGAGTGGTCCTGGTGACCCGGCTGGCGGGCATGATGCTCTCGGCCATCGCGGTCCAGCAGATCATCAACGGGATCACCCAGGTGGTCCAGGGCGCCTGAGCCCGCCCGCCCGGGGCCGTGCCCCGGTAGCCTCCGGCCCGGACATGGCACCGCCCCCGTACGGAGACCTTCCGTACGGGGGCGGTGTCGTCCCTGCGGCGTCGCGGCGGGGTCACCGGCGCGGCGCGGGGCGTCTTACAGGGCCGTGGGTTCGGCCGGTCGGATGTAGAGGCGCTGCCCGGTGGCGGCGGCCTGCTGCACGATCCGTTTGACGGAGGCGGCGTCCACGACGGTGCTGTCCACGGCGGTCCCGTCGACATCGTCAAGGCGCATGATCTCGAAGCGCACTCGCTTCTCCCTTCGTCTGATCCTCCCGCCGGGCGGAACCCGGGGGAGTGCTGGTGTCCTCCGGTCCAACATCACTGCTGCCCGAAAACATTCCCTACACTAAGGAAAATCTTTCCCTATCTAACTACTGGCGGGTACGCGGGTCCAGCCGGAGAATGGGCCCGGTATGAGCGAATCAGAGATCAGGACCGCCCTCGGCGAGCTGGGCGGCCGGGTGGACCGCACCAATGAACTGCTCCAGCGCATGCTCGCCGAGGTCGCCAAGACCCCATCGACCCATGCGATCTTCGTCGACGCCGGATATGTCTACGCCGCCGCCGGACTGCTGGTGGCCGGAACGGAGGACCGGCGCTCCTTCGATCTGGACGCCGAAGGGATGATCGACGCCTTCATCGACAAGGCGCGCTCGATCTTCGCGGACAGCAGACTGCTACGGGTCTACTGGTACGACGGGGCGCGCCGCCGGATCCACACCCCCGAACAGCAGTCCATCGCCGAGCTGCCGGACGTCAAGGTGCGCCTCGGCAACCTCAACGCCAACAACCAGCAAAAAGGCGTGGACTCGCTCATCCGTACCGATCTGGAGTCCCTGGCCCGGCACCGGGCCATCAGCGACGCCGCACTGATCGGCGGTGACGAGGACCTGGTCCCGGCGGTGGAGGCGGCCCAGGGGTACGGGGCCCGGGTGCACCTCTGGGGCATCGAGGCGGCGGACGGCGGCAACCAGGCCGAGCCACTGCTCTGGGAGGTGGACAGCCAGCGCACCTACGATCTGGAGTTCTGCCGCCCGTACATCACCCGCCGGGCGGTGACGACCTACGAGAACGAGGGCGCGCCGCCGCCCTCCCGCGACGAGGTGCGGTTCGTCGGCGCCCAGATCGCCGCCACCTGGCTGGGGGAACGGGGGCGGGACACGATGGCGGAGCTGCTGCCCGGCCACCCCTATCTGCCCGGCCCGGTCGACCAGGACCTGCTGATCGAGGCGGAACGGGTGCTCCAGCGCTCGCTGCGGGGCCATGCGGTCCTGCGCCGGGCGCTGCGGGACGGCTTCTGGCAGCACCTCCAGGCGCAGTACTGAGACGGCCGGGACGCCCCGGGGCGCCCGTTCACCCCTCCCCGGGGTCGAGGCGGTGGACCCGGGGGGCGGAGCCGGTGGCCCGGTCCCGCAGCCCGGCCCGGCGGATCTTTCCGGAGGCGGTACGGGGCAGCTCCGGGAGGAACTCCAGCGAGCGCACCCACTTCTCCGGCGGCAGCCGGTCGCGCACCCGGGCGAGGACCGCGCGGGCCGTCTCCCCGCCCGCCGTCCGGCCGGGGGCGGGCACCACATACGCCTTGGGCACCCACCGCCCCTCCGGATGGGGCTCCGGCACCACCGCCGCCTCCGCCACCGCCGGATGGCCCAGCAGCACCTCCTCCAGCTCCCGGGGCGAGATCCGGTGGTCGAAGGATTTGAACATGTCATCGGCGCGGGCCAGATGGGTCAGGGAGCCATCGGGGGCCCGGACCGCGAGATCGCCGGTGCGGTGGTGCCCGGCGGGGGGCGCCGGGTCCACCGGGCCTTCCGGGTCCGGGTCCGGCGGGTCCACCGGGCCTTCCGGGTCCGTCGCGTCGGTCGCGTCCGGCGGGTCCACCGGGTTCGTCGCGTCCGCCGGGGCGCCGACATAGCCGCTCATCAGCCCCAGCGGGCGGTGGGACCCCAGCTCCAGACAGATCTCCCCGGGCTCCCCGTCCGGCACCTCCCGGCCGGTGGCGGGGGAGCGCAGGGTCACCCGGTAGCCGGGCAGCGGCAGCCCCATGCTCCCCGGCCGGGGCCGCCGCCCCGGGGGATTGCCGATCTGCCCGGTGGTCTCGGTCTGCCCGTAGCCGTCGCGCAGCTCGACCCCCCAGTGGCGGCGGACCGTGTCGGCGAGTGCCGGATCCAGCGGCTCCCCGGCCGACACCGTCTCCCGCAGCGCCCCCGGCGGCCCCCCGAGTCCCTCGGCGACCAGGGTGCGCCAGAGCGACGGGGGCGCACAGAACGAGGTCACCCCACGGGTCCGCAGCACCCGGAGCACCCCGGCGGGGCCCACCCGGGTGTGGTCCAGCGCCACCACCGTCGCCTCCGCGTTCCAGGGGACGAAGAAGGAGCTCCAGGCGTGCTTGGCCCAGCCCGGCGCGGAGAGGTTCAGATGGAGGTCGCCGGGGAGGAGCCCGTTCCAGTACATCCCGGAGAGATGTCCCACCGGATAGCTGACATGGGTGTGCTCGACCATTTTCGGCCGGGCGGTGGTGCCCGAGGTGAAGTAGCGGAAGAGGGGGGCGTGGGCCGGGGTGGGGCCGTCGGGCACAAAGGCCGGGCCGGTACCGTCCCCGGTCGGGGCCCGCTCGATGATCTCCTCGTACGGGGTCCAGCCCGGCACCGTCCCGCCCACGCCGACCCCTGTGCCGACCCCCACACGAGCCCCCACGCCGACGCCCCATCGGCCGCCCCCGGCGGGGAACCGCCCGGTGAGCGCCGCCTCGGCCACCACATGGCGGACCCGGCCGCGCTCCAGCCGGTCCGCGATCTCCGCCGGGGTCGCGGTGGTGTAGGTGGGGACGAGGACGGCCCCCAGCTTGATCGCGGCCAGGATGGTCTCCCAGACCTCGGCCCGGTTGCCCACCATCAGCAGCAGCGGGTCGCCCCGGCGCACGCCCCGTTCCCGTAACCCGGTGGCGAGCAGGTCGGAGCGGTGGGACAGCTCCCGGAAGGTGAGCGTCCGGTCTCTCCCCGGGGCGCCGACATCCGGGCTTCCGTCCTTCGGGCCGCCGTCGCCGATCAGCCGGAGTGCGGGCCGGTCCCCGCCGTCCGGGTCCCGGGCGAGGACGTCGAACCAGTCGAGGGCCCAGTTGAACTCCGTCAGCCGGGGCCAGCTGAACGAGGCCACCGCAGAGGCCCAGTCGGTGCGGTGGCGCAGCAGCACATCCCGGGCGGCCCGGAAGCGGGCGGTGGGGGAGTCCGGGGCGGCGGTCATGCCGGTTCCCCCTGCCGCACCGGGGCGCCCAGCGGGGTCCGCCGCCGGGATGCCGCCCGCCGTACGGGCAGGGCGGCCGGAGCCTGGGGCGCGGCGGGTGCGGGCCCGGTGGCCGGGGCGGGAGCCGGCGCCGGCGCCGGGCGCAGCACATCGGCGGCCACCGCGTCCGCGTCCCGGTAGAAGAGGGTGGCAACGCCGGGTCTGCTGCTGCCCACCTGGGTGAACCAGCGGGTGTGCTCGGTCGGGATGCCCAGGGCGTACAGATCCGGCTGTGGTCTCCCGTCCGCCGCCACCACCCGGAACGGCGCCCGGGTGACCTCCAGACCGCCGGTGACCAGCCGCCGCCCGTCCGGCCCGCCGATCACCCAGGGCCGGGCCATACCGTCCCGTACCAGCTGCCGGGTCAGCTCCGAGGTGTCCTGGAGCAGATCGGGACCGGGGATCCGGGCGTCGACCACCGTCGTCACCCGCCGGGCCGAACCCGCCACCCGGGGCGACACCACTTGGAAGACCCCGGCCGCCTCGTCCGTCCCGAAGACCGTCTCCGGTCCCGCCACCTCCACCACCCCCTGGCGGATCAGCGCCCGCAGCTGCTCCACCCGGCCGGCCGGCGGGCCCGCCGACAGCAGTGCGTTCAGCGGCAGAAAGGCGCCGTGGAAGTCGTCCCGGTGGGAGTCGGGCAGCAGGCCGCCGTGGTCGACCGCCTCCCGGACCGTGTTGCGGATGTCCCGGAGCACATCCAGCGCCGCCTTCAGCGGTCCGTCGACGGTGCCCCGCGCCGCCTCGGCGAGATCGTCGTCCATCGCCCGGAGCAGCCGCCGCCGGAAGGCGTCCGGCGAGGGGAAGGACTCCCCCTCGAACGGCCGGGCCAGCGCCCGCAGATCGATCGGCGCGGCCTCGGCCCCCGCCTCATGGGTGTAGGTCCGGGCGAACTCCTCGGCGGCGGCGCGGCCCCGCTCGGCGCGGACCGTGGTCACCGCGTGGACATAGGTGACCTCCTGGACCAGCAGCGGCAGCACATCGGCGGCGAAGTCCAGCTGTCCGCTGCCGGTCGCCGCCCGCCGGTTCTCGCGCGCGCGGGCGAGCGCCGCCGGGGTCAGGAAACGGGCGCGATGGCTGTACGAGGGTGCCTTCTGGTTGCGGCCCCGGGCCGGGATCGGCAGCCCGCTGCGGGACCCGGCGACGATCCGGGGCTCCCGTCCGCTGGGCCGGTAGACCAGCTCCCCGCCCTCGTCCGGGGCGAACACCCCGCCGCGCCCCACGGTGAGGGCGAGCATCACATCGTAGAAGCAGAGTCCGAGCCCCCGGACCCCGACCGGGCTGCCGGGCGGCACGGTCTCCTCGTCCAGCTCCAGATCGGCGGCGGAGTCCCCGTGGAGATAGCGCAGCCCGGGGAAGCGGGCCGCGAAGCCGAGCATCTCGCGTTCGAAGGCGTCCGGGGCGTTCACGGGATGGCCGGTGGCGAGGACGACCCGGTCGGCCGGCAGCGGGCGGGGCGCCCCGGCGAGCCGGACCAGCTGGCCGCCGCCCGGGGCGGGGCGTACGGAGACGACCCGGCCGGTGGTGGGGACCAGTTCGGCGTGGTCCGGCAGGGCGCGGGCGACGGTCGCGTACACATCGGCGAGATAGCGGCCGTAGCGCACCCGGGGGGCGTAGTCGTCGGGGCCGAGCGGCTCCTCGCCGAGGCGGGCGCGCTCCTCGATCCACTGGCCGAGCGAGGGGCCGGCACCGGGGCGGGCGGGGCCGCCGTCGGGGTCGCCCGAGTACATGGTGACCTGGCTGATCACCGTGTTCATGGTGAACCACGGGTCCTGGTCGGTGCGCCACACCCGGCCCGCGCCGATCTCACTGGCGTCGACGAGATGGATCCGTACGGGACGGGGCGGCCGCCCGTCCGCCGCTCGGGCGGCCTCGGCCTCGGCGGTCAGCCGGACCGCGAGCCGTTCGAGGACGGAGAGGCCGCGCGGGCCGCTGCCGATGATCGCCAGGACGAGGGGAGGGGTGTCGGCGGTCTGTCCGGGCACAGGGGTCTCCTAGGGCGAGGCGCGGGGTGTGCGGGACGGGGGTGCGGGGGACGGTGGCCCGTACGGCTCCTTGGGTGCCTTGGGTGCTCGGGCACCCGGGTGCCTGGGCGCCCGGGTGTTCAGGGGGAGAGCGGGGCGGCGGGGTCCGGTGTCTCCGACGCGGCGCGGTCGAAGCGCTCCCGGGTGTACGCGAGCATGCCCAGCAGATCGTCGGCGCGCGGCCGGGAGAGCCCCGGGGCCGGGCGGGCGGGGATCGGCATTCCGCCCGTGCTGTGCCACTGGAGGCTGCCCCGGGTGTCGATATAGCCCCGGGTCCGCTGGGCGTTGTCGGCGTGGAGGCAGTACGGGACATCGAGCAGCCCCCGCCGGAAGGCCTCCTTCAGCGCCCGGCCGGGTTCGGGGTGCAGCTCCAGGACGGCCTCCACCAGGGTGCGCGCCTCGGCCAGCACACCGAACTCCCCCTCGGCCGGGCCGCGGCCGCACCGGTCGTCCCGGTCGCCGGGGGCGGGGCCCGGCGCCCGGGCCGCGGCGGCGGCCTCCTCCAGGGCGCGGACATTGTCCTCGACGGTGGGGATGCGATGGGCCTCCGCCGGGGTCTTGACGATCAGCCGCTCGGTGCCGGTGCGGGCGGCGAGCCGGGCGCTCTCCCGCAGCAGCGCCAGCGCCCCGCCCTCGGTCCCCGGGAAGACCCCCATATAGGTGTAGAGAACAACGTGCCAGTCGAGACCGGCCAGATGCTCACCCGCCAGGGCGCGCAGGGCGGCCAGCGCCTCGGTGTCCTGGCCGGGATGGGTCTGCTGGGCGTAACTCAGCGAGACGCTGCGCAGCCCGTACCGCCGGAAGAAGACGCCCTCCAGGACGGAGAGGGCCACCAGCAGCCCGGGTGGGCAGAGCTGGCCGAGCATGCAGCCGCCGAAGCTCTCCAGATGGCTCCCGGGGCGGGCGGCGAGCAGTTCGCAGCAGCGGGCCCAGGCATCGACGGAGGCGCGCAGCGGGGTTCTGCCGTAGGGCAGGCAGTACGAGACGGGGCCGCCCTCGGTCGCGTCCAGGCCCGCCGCGAGCAGGGTGCGCACGATCGCCCCGGGCAGCGGTGAGCCATGGCGGACCTGGACGGCGAAGCCGTCCCGGGCGATGGGCTCCAGCAGCTCCCGGGTGGTGCCGGGGCCATGGGCGAGCAGCGGGTAGCCGTTGAGGTCGGTCCCCTCGCGCAGCGCCCGTGCCGCCGAGGCGAAGTCGCCGACACGGGTGTAGCTGTCCAGGGTGAGGGTCCCGGCGGTACGGGCGCGGGCGGCGCGGACGGCCCGCAGTCCGGTACGGGTCCGGGTGAGGTCGGGGAAGCCCATCCGGGGCTGGACGACGAGTTCCCCGGCGAGCCCGGCCGCACGGACCGCCGTGGCGAACGGGCCCAGCGGGACGGCGGCGGCGGGGCGCGGACCGGAGGGTGGCCCGGGGCGGGGTGCGGGGGTCTCGCGGACGGACCGGGCGGTGGGGAAGGAGGTGGCGGTGGGGAGCCCGGTGCGGCGGGCGGGCGGGGCCGGTCCGTCGGCGGTCACCGGAGCTCCGCCCCCAGGGAGGCCCGGGAGGCCCGTGACGCCCGGACGACCGGGACGGCGGAGGCAGTGGGGGCAGTGGGTCCGGCGGAGGCGGCGGAGGCGGCGGAGATGGCCGGGACGGCGGGGGCGGTGCCGGGCGTCCGGCCTTCGGCGCCGCCGCGCGCCAGATAGCGGCGGAACGCGGCGACCCCCGCCGCGTCCTCGAAGACCGCGTCGAACCCGGCCGCCAGCAGTTCCGGTTCATAGGTGCCCGGAGCCGCGCCAGAGGTCCCCAGCTTGCCGCCGATGACGACCCGCAGTCCGCCCAGATCGGGCTGGGCGCGCAGCAGCCGGACCACCCGTGCCCCGTCACGGGCGCCATGGCCGTTGACGCTGCTGATGACCAGCAGCTCCGGGGTGGTACGGCGACAGGTGTCGACGAGCAGCTCATCCGGAACGCAGCAGCCCAGATTGGTCACCCGGTGGCCGAGTTCCTCCAGTAACAGCTGGAGGAAGACGAGATTCCAGGTGTGGGCGTCGGAGGAGACGCTGGAGACCAGGACCCGCTGTCCGGTAGGAAGGGGGCCGGGGCGGCTTCCCGGCTCGGTCGACCGGTGCCGGCCCGGTGCGTGCGGTGCCGGGGCACGGCGGTCGGCCGCCCCCCGTGAACGCTTCTGACGTCGTGAGGTGGACAACGCTGATGCTCCTTCGGTCGGTCGTGGGGCGGCGCCCGCTGACGCGCCGCCGGTCGGCCCGCGGAGACGGGGGCGGAGGGCCCGGGTGGAGTCGGGCACCCCGCCCCCGCCGGTCAGGGGGCGGCCATGACACCCACGGGCCGTACGGGCCCCTCGGGCTCGCGCGCCTCGGCGGGCCGGGTGCGGATGGCCAGCACGGTGCAGCCGGTGCGGCTGGACATCTGATGACGGGTGCCCGGCCCCTCGACCACCAGATCGCCCTTGACGTAGGACATGCCGTCGCTGTGGTCGAGGACCCCGTCGAGGACCAGCATCAGCTCCTGGCCGAGGTGTTCATGGAAGTCGCCGTGGGCGCCGGGGGGAAAGCGCAGGAGCAGCCCGGTCGAGACCTCGCCGGGGCCGGGCGACCACAGCACACAGTGCTCGACGCCGACCCGTCCCGGTTCCTGCCAGGCCACCCAGTCCAGATCGGTCAGTTCAAAACCGTTGCGGAATACATTGGCGATGTATATGGCGCCGTGAGCGCTCTCCGTCATCGTTCTCTCCCCTCGTCCTTTCGGCTGTGCGGACCTTGTGGATTTCCCGGGGACCCCGAACCCGGCTCCCCGGGTACTCCGGATTCATGGGGTGCACCGGATATCCCCGGCATCCCGGATTCCCCGGGCCGGGGTCATGGACGGCTGCCGCCCGGGGCCGTCCGCCCGGGGTGCCCCGTGGCGGAAACCCGTCGGGCGGTGAACTTCCGACCCCTCGCACCACGTTAAGCACGCTGCACAGGGCGGGGTCCGTTCATTCGCCGATCGGTGGTATCGGAAGCTCCGATGGGCGGCGGAAAGGCGGTTGCGGGGAGCCGGTACGAGGGACCGCCACGGCTCCCCGCCTGGTGTGATTTCCGGCCGTGCGCGTCCGGTCGGAAATTCCGCGGGGAACATCCGGGCTCAAACGAAATTCGATTGGAATCAAACGAACGCGGTGCGCTCCAGCGGGACTTTAGCGGAATCGCGCCGCAAGGCCCGGATTCCCGGGTGTCGTTCCGATCGGCTCAGGCGAACTCCACCGCCTCCACCGGCTGCCGCTCCCTGCCGACCCGTTCCGCGACCCCGCAGACCGCCGCCACCGCCGCCATCGCCTGGTCCGACCAGAGCGCGCGCACCCCGAGACGTACCCGGGGCAGCCCCGGCACCACGGCCAGTCCGTAGCACTCCTCGCCCCCGCACATCGACTCGACGGGCAGCATCGCCACCCCGTACCCGCTGCGGGCCAGCTCCCGCGCGCCGCCCACCGAGCCCGCCTCGACCAGGGGGGCGTCCACCCCATGGGCCTCGCGCAGGGTCGTGGCCAGCACCTGGTGCGAGACACAGTCCGGGTCCACCACCAGCACCCGGGCGCCGGCCAGGGCCTGGGCACGGTCGCCCGCGCGGGCGAGGGCCGTCCGGCCCACCGGCACCACCTCGATGGGCGGCAGCTCCCGGACCATCACCCCGACCGGCAGCGGCTCCTGCACCCCGTGGTCACCGTGGACCAGTGCCACATCCACGCTTCCCGTCCGCACCGCCTCGGTCGCGCCCGAGATCGACAGCTGCCGGGGGGAGACCCGTACATGGGGATAGCGGTAGCGGCACTCCCGTACCAGGGAGCCCACCCGGGACTCCAGCAACAGGGCCGACGCGCCCACCGAAGCCCGGCCCGCCATCTCGCCGGTCGGATTCAGCGCGCTGGCCATTTCGTCCATGACATGGAATATGCGCAAGGCGTGATCATGGAAGATCTCGCCCGCCGCGGTGAGCCGTACCCCGTGCGGCATGCGCTGGAGGAGTTTGAAGCCGACATGGGATTCCAATGCGCGGATGTGCGCGCTGATACTCGACTGCGCGTACCCCAGACTCCGGGCCGCTTTGGTGAAACTGCCCAGCCGGGCCACTTCCCGGAAGGTGCGCAGCTGATACATCGAAAGATCGTATGTCACACATCGCCCCAGTCACGCGAGGATCAGCCCGCCCGGGGCTGATACCGAATCGATCCGATTCCCTTCCTTTTCTCTTCGTTTCCCTTCCGTCCGCCCCCGGTCCGCGCGGCGCTCCCCTTCCTGAGCGATGCGGGCCGTCCGTGCCCCCGGACGCCCTGCCTGTCTTCTCACGGGGAACGTACGCTCACGTACCGGGGTTCACGTGCGTGAACCAGAACATCGAATCTGTCCGGAGATATCGCTACGACCGATCGCCCGTATCGGCGGGAGCGGGGGCACCGGCCCGTACGGAGGGGAGCGCCCGGCCGGTACCGGAGTGGAGCGCCGTCCGGCGGGGAAGGGGCGTCAGCCGGCCGAGGAGGTGTCGCCGCCCCGGGTGCGCCTGCTGTGCCGGGCCACCCGGACCCGGTTGCCGCACCCCGGGGTGCACCAGGTGCGCCGTGGATGCCCCTGGACGAAGTAGAGGACACAGGCCGGCGCCGGACACGCCCGCAGCAGCCCGGCCCGCTCCCCGGTGAGCAGCTCCACCCCCGCCAGCGCGATCTCACCCAGCGCGGTCAGGACGGGATCGCCCTGGGGCCAGTGCGGCACGGCGGTGAAGCCGGGGCCCGTGCCCAGCTCCAGCCAGGGCGCGGCCGAGCGCGCCGCCGTGTTCACCACGGCCGTGGCCCCGGCGGGCGGGGCGCCGCCCGCGACCCGGGCGGCACAGAGGTCGCGCAGCGCCCGGCGCAGCTCCCGGCAGCGTTCCACCTGGGCGGCGTCCGGCGCCCCGGCGGCGTCGAGCAGGGGCCGCAGCGCGGGGCTGAACAGCGCCCGCCGGGAGCCGAACCAGCCGGTCAGCGCGGCCGGGGCCGCCAGCGCGTCCACGAGTCGGCCCCGTAACCCCCCATGGACAAATGTGGTGTTCACCAGCTCCAGGGGCAAGGGCTCCCCGGTCAGCGGGAGATGGTCGGGGTCCGAGCCCGGTGATCGCCTCTGTGTGCTGCCGCCCATGGTCCCTATCTTCCCGCCTGGCCGAAAGAGAGGTGTATCTAATGAGTGACGCTTTGTGCTTCCATTAGTTCCATGGGTCTTCCGCCCCAGGAGGCCCCGGGAATGCCCTGAAATACCCTGGAAGTCCCCGGCGCCCCAGCGCCCACGCGTTCAGCCCGCCCGGCACCGCCCCGCTCAGCCCAGCCCTTCCCGGCCCCCTGCCCCGGGGGCGTCCGCGGCAGGGCCCGCCGCAGAGGGAAGCCACCGTGTCCGACATCCCGCGCTCCGCACCGGCCCCCGGGGGCCGTCTCCGCCCCGCCCTGGTGAGCAGGGCACCGGTCCGTGCGCCGTACCCCGTGATCGCCGTCGCCACCCTGGCGGCCGTCGGCGCGCTGCTGCTCCTGGTCACCGTGGGCACCGTGCTCGACCAGCCGGTGCTCGTACCGCCGCTCGCCGCCAGCGCCGCACTGGTCCTCGCCGCCCCGGGGCTGCCGCTCGCCCAGCCGCGCGGGGTCGTCGGCGGGCAGCTGATCTCCGCCCTGGTCGGCATGGCCGCCGTGGCCCTCGCGGGCGACTCCCTGTGGACCGGGGCGGTCGCGGGAGGTGTGGCCGTCGGCGCGATGGCGGTGGCCCGTACGCCGCACTCCCCGGCCGCCGCCACCGCGGTCCTCGTCGTCCTCACCGATCCGTCCCCGCCGCTCTTTCTGGGGCTGCTGCTCCTGGGCACCCTGCTGCTGGTGGCAGCCGGGATCGTCACGGCGCGGCTGGGCGGCGGCGAACGCTACCCCGTCTACTGGTGGTGAACGACGCCCCATGGCGCACGCTCCCGTACCGCCGGATCCGGGCGGTCCGCGCTGTCGGCCCGTTCCGGTACGGGCGGGCAGCCGACCGTGCCCCCCGACTGCCCGGGGGACCGACGACAGCCGGGGGTCGCCCCCGGGACCCTGGACTCCCAGGACCGCGCGGGGGCGTCCTCGGGTGAGGGCAGGTGCCGGATCCCCCGCGCGGTCGGGCCGGGCCGGACTCCGGGGCCGATGGGCTTCTCCGTGCGGTCACGGGGAAGGGCCGGTGGGTACCGCCCCCGGTCCGGGGCAGGGGCACGGGCCCGCCCCGGGGGCGGGGCTGCCGGGACCGAGGGGGCGGGTCGGGCTGGTCACCCGTGGCCGCCCCGGGGGTTCCGCCGGGCCGTGGGCGTGGGGCTCACGGCCCGGCCACCGGTACGTCCCTCCCGCGCGGGCCGTCCGCCCGAGGCCGCGCCGGAGGCCCGCCGGGGTGTCAGGAAGCGGGGGACGTACGGGCGGTGTCGTGCGGATACAGGTCCCAGAACGCCACCACCGCGGCCGAGGTCTCGGCGGGGCGGTCGGTGTTCGGCGAGTGACCGGCCCCGGGGACCACCGTGCGCCGGGCCTTCAGCCGTACCGCCATCTCGTCCATCAGCGGCACCGGCCAGGTGTCGTCCTCCTCCCCGCTGATCACATGCTTGGGGAGTGAGGCGAGCGCGGCGAGTTCGGCCACCCGGTCCGGCTCGGTGGAGAGCTGACGGCCCGTGGTGATCAGCTGGAGCGGGTGGGTGAGCATCCAGCGCCGTCGCAGGTCCGCACCGTCGGTGGGGGTCTCCTCCGACGGCTCCAGCGCCTGGATCGCCTCCCATACCTCCGCCATCCCCATCACCCCGAGCGCGTCGCCCAGCATCCGTACCTTCTCCCGCTGGGAAGGGGAGATCCGGGCGGGGCCCGAGGACATCACGGTGAAGGTGCGGAAGGGGGTGCGGTCCAGCAGTACGGCGGCGCGGGCGATCTGCCCGCCGAGGGAGTGCCCCAGCAGATGCAGCGGGCCCTCCCCGGCGACGGCTTCGGCCTGGGCGAGCACATCGCGGGCCAGCTCCTCCTGGGCGTAGGCGGCGGGGTCGTCGGGGCCCTCGGTCTCGTACTGGCCCCGGCCGTCCACCGACACCACCCGGTAGCCGGCGGCGGCCAGGGGCTCCAGCAGCGCGATGAAGTCCTCCTTGCTGCCCGTGAAACCGGGCAGCAGCAGGGCGGTGCCGCGCTCCGTGCCGGGGGCGGGCCGTGCGTCGAGGACGGCGAAATCCCCACGGGAGGTCCGCAGGGTACGGGACCGGGCGCACGCGGGCGGGACGAAAGTGGGCGGCCTGCTCATGCCCTGAGGTTACCGACGGGTCGCCGGAGGCGCGCGAGAAGCCCCCGGGAGCCGGTGGAGCCGGACCCCGGGGGCGGGAACGCCGACGGCCCGGCCCCCGGGGAGGGGACCGGGCCGGGTGACACGGCCGGTGTCGCCGATCAGCCCTCGGCCGGTGCCTCGGCTGCGGTCGCCTTGACCGTACGGGTCCGGCGGCGCGGCTTGGCCTCCGCGGCCCCGGTGTCCTCCGCCGCCTCGGCGGTGGCGGTGGCCTTGGTCGCGGCAGCCTTGGTCGCGGCGGTCTTGCGGGTCCGGCGCGGCTTGACCTCGGCCACGGTCTCGGCGGCCTCGGTGCCTTCCGCGGTCTCGACGGCCTCGGTGCCTTCCGCGGTCTCGACGGCCTTGGTGGCCGCGGTCTTGCGGGTGCGACGGGGCTTGGTCGCGGTCACGGCCTCGGCCTCGGTGCCTTCGGCCGTCTCGACGGTCTCGGCAGCCTTGGCGGCGGCGGTCTTGCGGGTCCGGCGCGGCTTCGCCTCGGCCACGGTCTCGACGGCCTCGGTGCCCTCCGCGGTTTCCACGGCCTTGGTGGCCGCGGTCTTGCGGGTGCGACGGGGCTTGGTCGCGGTCACGGCCTCGGCCTCGGTGCCTTCGGCCGTCTCGACGGTCTCGGCA